>JALZJW010000021.1 GCA_030859565.1 Pseudomonadota bacterium | reverse complement strand
ATACAATGGAGATGATCCGGCAAGACCACCACCGCCTCCAACCGGAATGGATGTCGTTCCCTGACGTACCGAAAAGCCCATCCCAACGCATCGATGTGACTGACCAGCAAACGGTTACCCTTGCGCTCGGCGAGATTGACCGTGAAAAACCAGGTTGCACCTGGAACATGAGCACGGCGATATTCCGTCATGAAGTCCGTTTAACCTTTGAAAGGTTTCTCACTCGAACGATGCGCTTCGTTCCTCAGCACATCCTACGCGGGCTTTGTCACCTTCGCGATTTCGAACTTGCCATTCCGAAAGGAAGCGCTCAGCGACGCTAAGTACGGCATTTGTAGTGGTTGCCAGTTCGGCTAAGGCGCCGTGAAGGCCACCGATGAAGATTTGCGCCGTAAGAATTTTCGACAAACACTGAATCTTGGGACCAGTCTTCGTGTGAAGACCCGCTTTGTTCCGCCCAGGCCCGAATGAATTGGATCTTGTTGAGTACAACAAACTGACCGGATTGAATTCGGACGCCCATTGCGGTTAACTCAAGATACCGGGCCAGTGAGATCGTGTCGCCTGGTTCCGGTTCTCCCGGCGCTCGATGAATGGGCGGCCCGCCGAGAGTAATTGATGGCCCGATGCCGGTCTGGGCCATGAGATCGAGGAGCGATGGTCGATTCGATCCGAACTTCGTAACGAGCAGACGCAGCTTTCCGGCGATCTCGCCCCCATAGTCGAAGTCACCGTTTCGAAATGCTCTTGTCGCGTAGTCGCGCAACAGTCGCACGTGACGTTCCAAGGCTTTAACAAGCTCTTCAGTAGAGCGGGCAACGGGCATGGGCATAAGTTCGTTGATGCCTCACAGTTTGCTTCGGATCTCAGCTATAGCGTCAGTCGCTAAGCGGCCGCGGTTGCCGTCAGCCTCGTAAGTGTCGAGACATCGGTCGAGCTCTGCCCTCTGTTCGTCGGTGAGGTGCAGCACCTCCTGCTCCGCAGCGATGCTGTCCCACAAGTCCTCGACAAGTTTGATGCGCTCATCGATCGAAAGCTCAAGCTGTTTCGTGTTCATAGCAAAGCCTCACAAATTTCTGCTGCGTTAGTGTAGCTCACCTAACCGGTAGCGCACATGCTATCGAAAAAACTCAAGAACCCAGGCGTACCGCCAGCATCGCTCACGCGTGATCCCTACCGCGTCCAACGCCGATCGTCCGGGTCGTAGCCATAAGAGTCCGGCAAGAACGTTCAACGGGACCTCCGCGATGATTCCCAGCTCGGGGCCAGATCCTTGCCGGGCGGTCTGTCAAGCGCTGCGGAACTTGGAGAGGCGGGCGAAGAGGATCGCGCCGAAGGGCAGGGCGAGCCCAAGCAGGATCTGCACGCTGAGCAGGGTCCCGAGCTGGCTGTAGTCGGCGTGCACCTGGAGGGCGCCGGTCGCGGGATCACGGACCTCGCGGATGACGATGAAGATCTGGTTCAAGTACTTGCTGCCGAGCTGGCTCAGCGAGAGCGCCAGGTTGGTGAAGGAGGCCATCACCGCGAAATAGGTGGCCTTGAGGTTGGCGGGCGCGGAGTTCGCGATCCAGGCTAGCATCGGGATCATCGCGATCTGGCCGAGCGGCGATTCGAGCGCGGTGTCGACCAGCGCGATGAAGCGCGCGTCCACCACCCCGCCGGTGTGCGCGGCGGCCCATTCGTGCAAGCCGTGGTACATGCCGAGGATGGGCAGCGCCAACACAAAGCCAACAAGGGTCAGGAAGCCGACCACATAGGCGATCGAGCGCTCGGCTATGAAGCGGCGGAAGATGAACATGCCGACCAAGGTGAGCGCGCTTGCGATTAGCGATAGCACTGAGAGGAAGTGTTGATCGAACTTGAACTCATCGATCATCCACCAGGTGACGCCGGGGCCCGGAGTGGGCGTGGCCCGGAAGGCGAAGATGACGATGGCAGTGCCGATGAGCGTCGCCCGCGCCTCGGGACTGAGCTCGTGCGTCAGCCGCTCGATGAGAAAGGTGACGATGGCGAAGGAGCCTACAAACACGATCTCCTCGTTGTAGGGCAGATTGCCGAGACCCACGGCGAGCGTGAACACCACGAACAGTAGGCTGCCGCCGAGGATCCACCAGTTGGGTTTGGTCGCATCAACGTGCTCCAGGATCAGTGCCTGCACCTCGGCGCGACTCTTGCCCGCGCGCAGCAGGCGGCGCCGGTCGCGCGCCTTGAGAAACGAGGCGCTCACTACACCCAGCACCGAGATCGCGGGGATGCTGAGCGCCATTAAATAGACGTCTCGGTAAATCTGCGCGATCTCCGCCTGCGGGAGCTTCTCGACGCCGGTGAAGAGGTAGAGGTTTATGAGCGCCACCAGCGTGCTGCCGCCGATGATGGCCACGCGCCCGAGCGTCTGCATGGTGGTGTGCATGAGCTTGCGGGTGGCCGGGTCGATGGGACGGCCGTGCTCATCGACGCGCGGCACCGCCTCGACAGTCATCGCGTCGGCGACCGCGTCCTGGATCACATAGCCGATCGGCGAGAGCAGCGCGCTCACCACGAACCACGCCTCCGCCGGCATGATGGCCGTCATGGCCTCGCGCTCGCCGATAAGGAACACCATGATGAGCAAGCCCACGGTGATGAGGCTCGCGCCCAGATAGACAAGCAGGCTTTTCCAGCGCCAGATGAGATCGACCAGATGCCCCAGCGGCATCTTGAGCACCCAGGGGATCCCCGCCCAGAAGCCAATTGCGGCGAGGAAGGCGGCGGAGAGGCCCAAGTAATCCTTGACGAAGAAGGTCCCGACGATGCCGGTCAGACCCGAGATGCCCGCCCCCATGTAGACCATGAGCGGCGGCAGGTAGGACAGCCGCATTTCGCGGCCGAGCTCAAGAATGTTGCGATCGATCCAGCGATAAGCGGCAGTGATCATCTTGGTTTGCTATTCGCTGCGCGCAAGGCGGTAACCGTAATACCAATGGTTCGTGGTCTTGCCGATGTTTCTGACCGTGTGGCTCGTGCCGGCCGGTATCGAACCTCCTCATACAACCGTATTCTAGCGCGATTGCCGCGTTGTGCCTCTAGCGTCCGCCGGGTCGATGTAGTTAAGCTAGGGACATGAGCGTCAGGCCGGCACTGCGGAAGCGCGTGCACCCGTGAGCAACCTTATCGAACTGATTGGCAACACACCGCTGGTGGAGATCACCCGGCTCGACACCGGGCCTTGCCGGCTCTTCGTCAAGCTCGAGAGCCAGAATCCGGGCGGATCCATCAAGGATCGCATTGCCCGCTCCATGATCGAGGCGGCCGAGCATGAGGGTAAGATCGGTCCGGGTGGTCTCCTCATCGAGGCGACGGCCGGGAACACCGGGCTTGCGCTGGCCCTCATCGCCGCCCGCAAGGGCTACCGGCTCCTGCTCGTCATCCCCGACAAGATGAGCCAGGAGAAGATCTTCCACCTTAAGGCGCTGGGAGCGGAAGTAGTGATGACGCGCTCCGACGTCGGGCGTGGCCACCCCGAGTATTACCAGGACATCGCCGAGCGCCTGGCAGGCGAGCGAGCGGGTGCCTTCTACGTCAATCAGTTCTCCAATCCCGCCAACCCGAAAGCTCACGAGGAGGGCACAGGGCCGGAGATCTGGTCGCAGATGGGGCACAGCCTCGACGCAGTGGTCTGCGGGGTCGGTACGGGCGGCACGCTGACGGGCTTGAGCCGCTACTTCGCGCGGGTCGCCCCAGAGGTCAAGATGGTGCTCGCGGACCCCGGGGGCTCGGTGCTCGCGCCCTACGTCAAGACCGGGACGCTGGGTGAGGCGGGCTCCTGGTTGGTTGAGGGCATAGGTGAGGACTTCGTTCCCCCTATCTGCGATCTCTCCCGAGTGCGCGAAGCGTACACGATCACGGATGCGGAGAGCTTCGAGGCCGCAAGGCTGTTGCTACGCAAGGAGGGGATCTTCGCCGGCTCCTCCTCGGGGACCTTGCTCGCCGCAGCGCTGCAGTATTGCCGGACGCGCGACCAGCCCGAGCGGGTGACCTTCGTTTGCGACAGCGGTAACAAGTACCTGTCCAAGATGTACAACGACTACTGGATGGCAGACCAAGGGTTCCTTGAGCGCGGGCGGCGAGGGGATCTGCGCGACCTCATCTCGCGGCTGCATTCGGCGCGGGCGGTCGTCACGGTCGGGCGCGGGGACACGCTGCTCACGGCCTACGGGCGCTTCAAGCTCTATGACGTGTCCCAGCTCCCCGTGCTCGAAGGCGATGGGATCGTGGGCATCATCGACGAGTCCGACGTGCTCCACGCGGTCTACGGCGACGACAAGCGGTTCCGGGAAAAGGTCGTGGCGGTCATGACCACGCGCTTGCAGACGGTCGAGCCCCAGACACCCATCGAGGACCTGTTCGGCATCTATGAACAGGGTATGGTCCCCATCGTCGTCGAGGATCAGAAATTCCTCGGCCTCATCACGCGCATCGACCTTTTGAACTATCTTCGCCGCAGGATGAAATAGTAGAGGAGTAACCCATGTCCCCGCCCAACAAACTTCACGGATTCGCTACTCGTGCCATCCACGCGGGGCAGCCTCCGGACCCCGCGACCGGGGCTGTAATAACCCCGATCTATGCAACCTCGACCTATGTGCAATCGAGTCCGGGCGTGCATCAGGGTTACGACTACTCGCGCACCAAGAACCCCACCCGGCTTGCCTACGAGCGCTGCGTGGCCGACCTCGAAGGTGGTAGCGACGGCTTCGCCTTTGCCTCGGGCATGAGTGCCATTGCCACCGTGCTTGAACTGCTCGACAGCGGTGCGCACATCGTGGCTCTCGACGATCTTTACGGTGGTACGACCCGGCTCTTCGAGGGGGTACGACGGCGCTCGGCGGGACTCGCTTTCACGTTTACTCCATTACCCGATCGCGGGACGCTCGAGCGGGCCATCCGCCCCAATACCCGGATGATCTGGGTGGAGACGCCCAGTAATCCGCTCCTCAAGCTGGTCGATCTCGGAATGGTCGCGGACGTGGCGCGCGAGCGCGGTGTCCTGAGCGTCGCGGACAACACCTTCGCCACGCCCTGGGCGCAGCGGCCGTTAGAGCTCGGTTTCGACGTGGTGGTGCACTCGGCGACCAAGTACCTCAACGGCCATTCGGACATCGTGGGCGGGGTGGTGGTCACCGCGAGCGAGCCCTTGGCCGAGAGGCTCGCTTTCCTGCAGAATGCGATCGGAGCTATCGCGAGCCCCTTCGAAAGCTTCCTTGTAATGCGCGGTATGAAGACCCTGGCGCTGCGCATGGAGCGGCACACGGCGAACGCCACGGCGGTTGCGGAGTGGTTGGAACGGCATCCCAAGGTCGAGCGGGTCTATTACCCGGGCCTCGCAAGCCATCCCCAGCATGCGCTCGCGCGGCGCCAGATGCACGGTTCAGGCGGGATGATGACGGCGGTGCTCAAGGGCGGGATCGAGGATGCCCGGCGGTTTCTCGAGCGCTGCCGGATCTTCGCTTTGGCCGAGAGCCTAGGCGGTGTCGAGAGCCTCATCGAGCATCCCGCCATCATGACCCATGCCTCATTGCCTGCCGAGACTCGGGAAGCACTCGGCATCGGTGACACCCTGGTGCGCTTATCCGTGGGGATCGAGGATGTGGAGGACCTTATTCAGGACCTGAAGTTCGCACTCGCCTGAGCGCGGCGGCGCTCCATTGACGGTGTGCACCGGGCTGGCAATTTCGCTGGCCGCGGCTCGCGCGCCGCGCTAGGATACGATCACCGAAACGGAGCGTGCACCTTTGGCGGAGCGGAGCCTACAAGCTTTCTATCCGGAGCTGTCCCGCATCGGGACGGAGACGCGGCTCGGCGCGGGAGCAATGCTCTGGCACGAGGGAGACCCGGGGGACTCGGTCGTCCTGGTGCTGGACGGGACGCTGGAGGTCCTGCTCGAAGCGGGAGACGAGAGCGAAGAGGTCATCCTGCGTACGCTCGACACGGGGGCGCTGGTGGGTGAGCTCGCATCCACGGACGGACGCTCCGCTCCGCCGCCGTGCGCGCGCAAACTTCCTGCCGCATCCTGAAGATCCTGGCCCCCGACTTCCGCAACCTGCTGCACCGGCGCCCGGACATGCTGGAGGAGCTGTACTGCCTCCAGATGGAGCGCGTGCGCTCCCCCCCCCGCCAGGTCACCAAGACCCACCAGCAGGCCATCACGGACGTGCTGACCCGGCTGTACAACTACGGCTTCTTCCGCGAGCGCCTCGGGATCGAGCTGGAGCGGGCCCGGCAGACCGGCGACCTGATCTCGCTGGTCATCTTTGACATCGACCACTTCAAGCACTACAACGACACCAACGGCCACTCCGAGGGCAACGTGGTCCTGGTACAAGTGTCGGCGATCCTCAAGAACGCGGGCCGGCGCGGGGACATCCCGGCACGCTATGGAGGCGAGGAGCTGGTGGCGCTGCTCTACGGTGCCACGCGCGAGGAGGCGGCGCGCTTCGCAGAGCACGTGCGCCAGAACGTCGAGGCGTACGCATTCAAGGGCGGCAGCACGCAACCGCTTGGCAAGGTGACGGTGAGCGCGGGCGTGGCAATCTATCCCTGGGACGCCACTGGCGACGCCGCGCTCATCAAGGCCGCCGACCAGAACCTGTACAAGGCGAAGGAGGCGGGGCGCAACCGCGTTGTCACCAACGAGGCGGAGCCGGCGTGAGGCAGGCGCTTCTGAGCGCGTTGCTGCTGGCGTGTAAGCGGATCGGAAAGCACGGCCTACAGTTGGAGATACCGGCCGTGGCGCGATTGAGGAAGCGCAACGGTGAACGTGCTGCCTTGTCCTGGGGTGCTGTTGACGGTGATGTCGCCGCCGTGGGCCCGCACGAACGCCAGCGCCAGGCTTAGACCCAATCCGTTTCCCTGCTTCGAGCGGCTTCGATCGCAGCGGTAGAAGCGCTCAAAGATCCGGGCCGATTCATTGGACGATATTCCGATACCCGTATCCTCGATCGATAACGCGACCCGCCCACCTTCCGCGACAAGCTTGATCGTCACGCGCCCTCCAGTCGGCGTATACTTCAAGCCATTATCTAGGAGATTAGCGACCACCCGTTGCAGCCGTTGCCGATCGCCGTGGCTCCGACAGTGATCGGGCGAATCGGCAGTGATTGTTATTTGCTTATCCTCGGCGATGGGCTGGAATAACTCTAAGGCGTCGTGAACGAGCTCGACCAAGTCGATGTCCGTGAGTTTAAGTTTGGCGGCCCCGGATTCCGCCTCGGCGATATCCAGCGTGGTGTTGATGATTTCCAGTAGTCGGTCGCATTCTTCGGTGATCGCCGCCGCCAGAGCCTCGGCTTCCGTCTTTGATCCACCGCTGGTCAAACCAGTCTCGGCAGAAGCGCGAATCCTGGCCAGCGGACTTCTGAGGTCGTGCGCCAGGTTGTCGGTCATCTCGCGCATGCCGATAACGAGTGCCTGAATGCGGTCAACCATCGTGTTGAACGTCCGCGCCAAGGTGTCGAGCTCATCGCCTTGGGATCGCACCTCCACGCGCCGGTCCAGCGCGCCGTCCGCGATCTCGGTCGCCGTCCGCGTGATTTCCTGAACGCCGCGCAACGCCCGCCGCGCCATGAACCAGCCGATGGGGCCGCCGAGCATGGTGACGGCCACGAGCGTGATGAGAAACCCCCTCAACAAAGCCGCTATAAGCTCCTCATCATCTTCCAGCGACTCGCCGATCTCAAGGACCAGACCGGGCGCGATGGTTCCATAGATGATGCGCACTTTGTCCGCGCGCCGCGGCAGCGCGAGGGTTGTCAGTATCGGCTCGTCGGCGCTGTCAACTTTTGCCAGGACTTCTAGCGGGTTGCCCAATCCCGGCCACGACGACAGGTCCGTGGCCATGAGCTCGCGACCATCGGGCGCCCACAGGCGAAAGAAAGCTTGGCTGGCCTCCTCGCCTTGCGTTTCCGCTGCGATCTCAGTCTTCACCCGATCGAGTCCACCCGACTGCATGAAAGAGGCAAGCTCTTCGATGTCCTCTTCCAAATCCGCGTCGGTTCGTTCCTGCACGACAGATACCACCGATGCATAGACCAGCGTAAAGGCGAGAATAGAGGAAGCCGCGAAGATGCCGGCGTACCAGATCGTCAAGCGCAGCGCGAGCGTATGACCCAGGCTACGGAGTGTCTTTAAGAACATAGCCCATCCCGCGCACAGTATGAATCAGGGGTGTGTCGAAGCCCTTGTCGATCTTGTCCCGCAACCTGCAGATCCTGGACTCCACAACGTTCGTCTGCGGATCAAAGTTATAGTCCCAGACATGCTCCATGATCATCGTCTTGGAAACCACTCGCCCGGCGTTACGTGCGAGATATTCGAGCAAGAGGAACTCCCGGGGTTGAAGGGCGATTTTTTTGTCCGCGCGCGTGACCGCCCGCATACGCAGATCGATGGAGAGTTCCCCAACGGTGATCCTGGTGGGCTCGGGTGTATCGTTCGCCCGGCGAATCAAGGCCTGGATGCGCGCCAGCAGCTCGGAGAACGAGAAAGGCTTGGTGAGGTAATCATCGCCACCCGCCTCGAGCCCTTCGACGCGCTCATCAATCGATCGCTTGGCGCTCAGGATGATAACCGGCAGCTTGATGCGCCGCTGCCGTAGCTCGTCGATGATCGCGAGACCGTCCAACCCGGGCAGCATGATATCGATCACGGCCGCGTCGTAACGCGAGGTGAGGGCCATGTGCAGCCCGGTCTTGCCGTCGCTTGCATGCTCGACGACGAAACCGGCCTCCTTCAACCCCTTGCTGACGAACGAGGCGATCGTGAGGTCATCTTCGATCAGTAATAGGCGCATCTGAAGGCAGTACCCTTGTTTCCCTTGACTGGCACGCGGCGACCTGCAGCCAACTGCTTGAGCTCGCGTTCCTGTTTAAACACGCTGGCGAAGCGAGGGCTTGGTGCGGCCACTTCAATACTTTCCAAGCCCAAATGCAGCTCCGCCCGGTGCCGGTAGCGTCACTTTAGAAGACCAGGCGAGGGCTTGTCTAGGAACCGGCATGAATATCCGCCTTACATTGGCAGATGGTCATGTTCCGACAAGCTTGTGGTCAGGTTGGCCGCATAGCCTATGCGCTCTCGACAAACCCACGGTTCTGCCGCCGTGGCGGTCGAGAAGGTAATCCAACTGACAAACGAACAGGAGTAATCGAAAATGAAGAAACACACACGTAGGTTGCCCGTTTTTGGAATGACTGTGGCCGCTCTTACGTTGGGGGCCGCTGCCCCGGCGGTTTGGGCCGCCGAGTTCGAGGATGCCGAGCTGTTCTTCGAGCTCAACGACACCGATGGAGACCTGGGCATCCACTCTTTGATCGATGGAGGGCCCTATTCGAGGCTGACGATCAGGGACCCGAAACGGCACACGATACTGAAAGTCAGACCCAAAGGGCGCTTGGTACGCCAGGGTCTCACCGAGCTGTTTTTTGAGAGCGCCGAGCCGAGCTTCGACGAGCTGGATCCCGCAGATTTCTTCCGCCGATTCCCCGAGGGGGCTTACAACATCAGGGCCAGGAGCCTTGAAGGAGAGGTGCTCAAGGCCACGGTGGAGCTCAGCCACGTCATGGCGGCCCCGGCGGACGGCATCACCGTCGCGGGGAGTCCGGCGGCCGAGGACTGCGACGCGGAGGACCTCCCGATCGTGAGCGGCGATCCGGTCGTGATTGACTGGGAGCCGGTGACGGAGTCGCATCCCGAGATCGGCGAGTCGGGGGACGTCGAGATCGTCCGCTACCAGTTCTTCGTCGAGCAGGGGGACGTCAAGTTCGCCGTGGACCTTCCGCCCACGGTGACGGAGTTCCTGGTTCCGTCCGAGTTCATCGCCCTCGGTGGCACGCTCAAGTTCGAGATCATCGCCAGGACGTCCACGGGCAACAACACCGCGGTCGAGAGCTGCTTCCTGGTCGAGTAGGCGCTAAAAGCAGCAGGTGTCGAGAATCGCGGGCTCCATTCGCACTGGCATCACAGGAGTGGCGGAGGCGAATGGAGTCCCACTCTTCGTGTACCTCTGTGTCGTCAGCAGAAGGCCTTCTGAGAGAACGTGCAATAGAGGGAGGCGAACCGGCGTGCCGACATGGTAATGCTCCACGGGTTCGAGCACCCGACCACCCTGAGCAGCCCCCGGTTATAGTCGAAGCTCCCGCCCGAGAATTGGACAATGGCTCGATCCAGGGTATTGCCATACTCGATGTGGGCGGCCCCGGCCGCGGAGAAGGCGCATTCATCGGCGTAATAAGGTCCTTTGCGGTAGGCGATCCCGCTCACGAGATCCGGGATGAGGAAATTGAGGTCGGTGTAACCCTGCCCGTGGCCGTGAGGGCCGCAGTCAGCTATAACAAAGAGGCGAGAATCCTCAGAATATGGGATGGCAATAGCCAGCAACCCATAACGCAGGAGGTATTCTCGCCATGTATTCCGCCGCATGTGTTCGGCCAGCATTCGGCGCATTACGGCTGTCGCCTAATGCGCCCTACTCGGCTATTACCCGGGCCTCGCAAGCCATCCCCAGCATGCGCTCGCGCGGCGCCAGATGCGCGGTTCAGGCGGCATGCTGACGGCGGTGCTCAAGGGCGGGATCGAGGATGCCCGGCGGTTTCTCGAGCGCTGCCGGATCTTCGCTTTGGCCGAGAGCCTAGGGGGTGTCGAGAGCCTCATCGAGCATCCCGCCATCATGACCCATGCCTCATTGCCTGCCGAGACTCGGGAAGCACTCGGCATCGGTGACACCCTGGTGCGCTTATCCGTGGGGATCGAGGATGTGGAGTACCTTATTCAGGACCTGAAGTTCGCACTCGCCTGAGCGCGGCGTGGCCCATGTCAAAACCACTGCTCCTCACATGGAGATTTGGCATAAGACTGTTCGAGACCTCGACACCGGTGACGGATGCCGCTGAGGGTAGAGTCTCTCCAGACTCCCCAGTTGGCATGGCCCGATCTCCAATGGGCGTTCAAACCGCGGAACTCCGCAGCTTCGTCAGCAGCTCCGCCACCGAGATGAGCGCGATGTTGATCCCGTGATCAGAGAACCCGTAGGGAAGAACGAGTGTGTCGCCGTTGATGAGGCCGCCACAGGAGTACAGGACGTTCGGGACGTAGCCCTCGCGCTCCGTCTCGTCCGGAGCCAGAAGCGGAACCGGTAGACAGCCGATCACCCGCCGGGGGTCGGCGAGATCGAGGAGCAGGGCGCTGAGGGTGTAACGTCTCATCGGCCCCACGCCGTGCGTGAGCACGAGCCACCCGGCTTCGGTCTCGAGGGGCGAGCCGCAGTTACCGATCTGCAGGAGCTCCCATGGCTTGGATGGCTTGTGCAGTTCGGTGACGTCGTTCCAGAACCGCACGTCTTTCGACATCGCGAGGTAGAGGTTCTCGCGATCTTTTCGTGCCAGCATTACGTACTTGCCGTCGATTCGACGCGGGAACAGCGCCATGCCCTTATTCTGCGCCGCGGCGCCGTTTAGGGTCGAGATCGTGAAGGACACGAAGTCCTCTGTCTCTATAAACTGAGGCAGGATCTCGAATCCGTCGAACGCCGTATATGTGGCGTAATACTTCGCGGTTCCGTCGTCCTCGACGAAGCGAACGAAGCGCGCGTCTTCCATTCCGCGCGTCTCGTTCGGCCCGGCGGGGAAGATCACCCGCTCGCAGAGTTCGGAATCGGCCGGGAAAGTGGTCACGTAGTTGGACGAGGCCAGGACGTGAATGATCTTCGCGGTCTCGTAGCGAATGGCAGGGGGAAGGCCATCTTCTGCCAACAGCGCAAGCGAGTGCTCCAGATCGTCGAGCGTGAAGCGCTCCGAGAGCCGAGCGAGCACGCTCGAGGCGATTTCGTTGGCCGCACCGAGCTCGACGAGCTTAGCGGCGAAATTTTGCTTGGCGTAGCTGCTGGGGGCGGTGCGCCGCCCACTGACGAGCTTCGATCCCATCGGGTCGAGTGTCACCTCGCTCGCCGCGTCGAGCGTGCCGGAGCGAAACTCGATGGACGAGATGTGACCTTCACCCACGGCCCGGAGGCTCATCACGAATCGGCGCTCGCCGGGTCGGAGCTTGGTCTGGTCGGGCGCGAGCACCATCGATGGGTTGAACAGCGCGGCGGATTCGACCGAGTATTCGTGCGTGAAATAGGTGCCGATGAGCAGCCGCCGCTCGCGACTGAGATGAGTCGCCGGCGCGATCAGGTGCGCGACCAGCTCGAAATGCCTCTCCAGAGTCTGCTCGAAGCCTTTGTGGCGCGGCGAGAAGCTCGCCATCACGCTCGCGAGCACCGAGGCGACCTCGGGCTCCGGGATCGTGAGGATGCGATCCATCAGCAGCGCCGCCCGGGCGTCGTCCCCGGGGATTATTTCCTCGCCCGGCAGGTACGGCTTGGCGATCACGCGGCGGGGATTCGGCAGCAGGGTGTGCGCGGTTCGTGTTACGGCCAATCCGGAGCTACTCATGCCTCGACCCCTTCGAAGCGGCCAGCGAGCGTGTGCTCGAGGCCTTCGCCCGCAAGCTCGAGCATCTCGAGGAGCGACAGCAGAAAGCAGATCGTGCTCTCGGCGCCCTGATTCTGGTTCGCCTGGGTGGCCTCGAGACCATCCCGGCAACCCGCGGTCACGGAGTCGTAGAGCGGCGTCCCGAGGCGGTTGACGCCGAGGAACCACGCGAACGATTCGCGCATGCGGCCGAGGTACCGATGATCGCCGGTCGCGAGGTAGGCGCCCCGAAAGGCGAGCACGAAAGCCGCGGCGTCGATCGCCTGCTCGTCGGCGTGCGGCTTCTTGCCGCCGCGGCAGTGCCAGCCGGCGTTGCCTACCAACGTCAGGTGCCCGTCCCCGAAGCAGACGTTCTCGAGGAACTCGAGCGACTCGCGCGCCACGCGCAAGCTCGCCCGTTCGCCCGTCACGGAGAAGGCTCTGAAGAGCGCGAGCGGGATGATGGCGTTGTCGTAGGTCAGCGTCGGCTCGAACCACCGCCAGTCATCTGTGGTCTCCTCCTGATAGCGCCGGACCAGCTTGTCGGCCAGGACGCCCAGGCTCTTGCGGGCGGCGTCGGCGGACGGCTCCGCGGCGGCCAAGCTCGCCAGGCCGAGGATGGTCCACGCAGTGCCGCGCGGGCCGAGATCCATCGCCCTCGGCAAGGCGCGGTCGAGCATCTCCCTTGCCAGCAGCTTACAGCCGTCGTCGGCTGCGAGCTCGACCGTGGTCCCCAGCGCCCAGAGGGCGCGGCCCAGGCAGTCTTCCGAGCCGGGACCCGATTCCTGCGTGCGGTCGTAGCTCATCAGGTTCTGGAAGTCACCCGCATCGCGCTGGGCGCAGTGCAGGTAGCCGAGGTACGTGGTCACGAGACGCTTCATCTGTGGGTCGCTGCTCACCCGGTCCGCGCGCAGCGCGACGATCAAAGCGCGCGCGTTGTCGTCGACGCAGTACCCGGTGTTCCTCGCGGGAACGCTGTAAGTGGCGTGTTGGATCACTCCGGTATCGTCGGTCATCCGGATCAGGTGATCGAGGCGCAGCTCAGGTAGGCTGCTGGCGCGCGTCGGCTGGATGGGCGTCAATCTGGTGGGCGCCTCGGCCATCACCTTGGTCGCAAGCTCGAGGTACGCCTTTCCGATCCGCGGCCATGCCATGGACCGGGTGAACTCGAAGGCGGAGCGTCGGACGCGCTCGAGCTCCGCGGGAGAGCCGAGGAGGGAGCGCAGGGCGGCGCTCAAGGCGCCGTGATCGCCGAACGGGAACAGGTGTCCGCGTCCGTCCGAGAGGAGCTCCTGGGCGTGCCAGTACGGCGTCGATACGACGGCCGCTCCCGCCCCCATCGCGTAGGACAACGCGCCGCTCACGACCTGCGCCTCGTTCTGGTAAGGGCTGAGATAGATATCGGCGGCTTGTAGATAGCTGCAGAGCTCTTCGTTGGAGACGAACTGGTCGCGGAAAACCACGTGTTCGCGGACGCCGAGGCGCTCGGACTCGCGTTCGAGGGACGTCCGGTATGCCTCGCCGTGGCGGCGCACGATCATGGGGTGGGTGGCGCCGACGACGAAGTAAACGACATCGGGGAATGTCTCGATCACCGCCGGAAGTGCGCGGATGACCGTCTCGATACCCTTGTTGGGGCCAAGGAGCCCGAACGTCAGCAACATCCGTTGGCCCGACACGCCGAACCTGGCCTTCAGCCGCTGCTGGTCCCGAGGCGGCATCTCGGGGATCCCGTGCGGGATGACTTGGATCTTTCGCTCGTTCACCCCGTAAGACGCGCCGAGCAGATCTGCCGCGACCGTGCTCATCACGACGAGCCGCGCGCACTGCAAGGACATCTTCTGGATGATCGCTCTTTGCGAGTCTGAAGGCCGCTTGAGGACGGTGTGCAGCGTCGCTATGGTTGGCGTGCGCAGCGCCGTCAGCAGGTCGAGGATGTACGCGCCGTCATCGCCGCCGAAGATGCCGTGCTCGTGTTGGATGGATAGAAGCCGCACGTCCGAATAGTTGACGAACTCGGCCGCGCGGGCATAGTCGGCCTTGACCGCCTGCCGGATCTCGTATTTGACCTCACCCCGGTACTCGTACTGACCTCCCGGATCGCTCACCGCGATGGTCATTGGGAGTACGCGATCGCTGGCGGCGCCGACCGCCGCGGAGAGATCGCGGGTGAAGGTGGCGATGCCGCATCGGCGCGGCGGATAGGTCCCGACGAACGCAATCGGCAAGGTCGAGTCCATCGGTTTCAACCGGATACCCGTGGGGCGACGAGGGGTTTTGCCGATCTCGCGTAGAGGACAAGCCTATCCGGATGTCGGTTGTGAGCGAGGCGATTCGACATAGGCGTTACTCCCGCGGGACCTCGCGGCCGTGGGCGCGCGCGAGGTGCTGATACGGTGGATCGGTCCGCAGGCGTGGATCGTCGACCGGCCCGCCCACGGTGAAGTGGTAGAGCACCTGGAAACGGTCTCCAGTCAGTCCGAAGACCTGGTGCGTGAGGTCGTCGAAGAAGCAGCCGATGCCGGTGCCGCGAATGCCGCTGGCTTCGGTTTCGAGATACAGAACCTGTCCGATGACACCTGTTTCCCAATACAGGCGGCGGTAGAACCAAGGCCCGAACGCCTCGAGCGACGCGCGGTACTCGGTAAGCATGGCCGCTGCGAAGACGCCGTCAGCCGCGATTTCCTGATTGCAGCTCGTCTGTTGGGCGGCAGAGCGCGCATCCCCTTCCACCAAGAAGAAAAGAGGCAAGGACGCAGGACACCCGGCTGGTCGAGTCCAGACAAAGGTCCGATGCATCGCGTCTTCGAGCGCCTGCCTGCGCGCGGAGTCTCGTAACAGGGCATAGAGGCCGGGGGGCAAGTCCGGCACGCGGTGGACGAAGAGCAGGAGATCGACGCAAGGGCGCCACGGTAGCGTCGTGAACGGGACCTGCCGCGAGCCGGGTATGAGCTTGAGCAGGATCCGATAGAAAGCGTCGCGGGTGATCCCCGTATGGACATCGAGTGCGACTGCGCTTCGCCGCTGGTGGATGATGCGGCGAAGCGCGAGCGGCGAGTCGCCGATCTCGAGGGAGCTGTTGTCGAAATCGATTGCAGACCAGAACGTCTCGTCAGGGGGCGAGACCTTCTCCGTTGCGGCGGCTACCTCATCGATGACGGGCCACGGATGATGATCGCTGCTCAGCCGGTTCGGCACTCCAGTCCAGCGCGTCCCACGGAGCTCATCGAACACCGTGCCCGGAATGGCGAACACTCGCTGCGCGTCGATCGTGAAGCCGGCGCACTGCGGGAAAACGGCCAACAGGCAGTCGGCGTGCTCGGCCTCGACCCCGGTCTGGACGTGCACCCCCAGTAGCACAGCCAGATCGCCGTCGGTGACGCTATCGAGCAGCTTCGCCTCCCAGCCGAGCCCCGCGGCGGACACAGCGAAGCTTCCGATCGCGTGACCGGCGTCATGGTGGCAATAGCGGAAGGCTCGCTCGCCGTACTTCCACGATTCGCGCCAGTGGATGGACGTGAGGCCCACGAGGACAGCACCATCAGGAAGCTGTGCCGCGATCTTCAGCCACGCTTCACCCGACAGCTCCGCCCTGATCTCGAGTGCGTGCTCGAACGGTGTGTAGTGGTAGACCGCGGGCCGTGGATGAAGACCGGCGATGGGCCCGGCGACCAGGTAGCCCTCGGTCGGATGAAGATTGCCGCTCGATGGATTGACCCGGAGCGACCAACGGGAGCTCCCGGCCTGCTTCCAGGCGGAGAGGGCGAGCGCATCCTGGAAGAGTTGGGAGATCGAGACTCGGTCCAGCGGGGTTCGGGCGATGTGACCGAGCGCGAACGCGGGCTCATAGCGCGGCTCGGGCCCCAACGGCAAAAGATTGAGCAGCAGCAAAGCGGCGCCTTCGAATCGGCGCATTGGATCGGGTTGCGTGTCCCAGTCCATGTAACCTAGAGCGGGCGCAAACCGAAACGGATGGTGCTTCGATCGATCATGGTACGCTAGTGTGATGTCTAGCGCCGAGGCAGATTCCGGCGGTTGGTCGAAATCCGGCGTGTTGGCCGTCTCGGAAGCTCTCGCGGCGGTCACCCAGCGCGTCTCCATCGCCCTTACCTGGTGGTGGCGGCGGCAATCACCTTGCGTCGCGCTCAGCCCTCACTAGACGTGCGGGTGATTCACGGCGAGCAACCGACGCTCGTCGCGCAAGACGAGCCGCAAGCTCATTAACCGCCGCCCGCTCGGCGATTCTGCGTACTTCCCGCAGCAAATAGTCTGAAAGGAACAAACCCTCAACGGCCGCGCGAGCTTTCAGCTTGCAGTGTAGTTCGACAGGGAGATGCCGAAGTTGGATCAACTTGTACATGCGCAGAAAGTAGCTGCATGTAAGGGTAGCCTCGTCTGGGCTGGCCGTTTTACGAATCCCAATGCTTAAGCTCTTCAACGTGCGTTCTAGGGGAGCGGCTCGCCAGCTCTAACCGGGCGATACCTGAGGTATGTAATAGACCCTTCCCATCTCTCAGGCCATATTCAACATGTATCCCCGTCAAACCTCGCTCTTGGTCAGTCCACCCCACCACGCGGTCACGTGTATATAACAGATATTTGATGCTCATGGATCGATTCCTTTGGATGGGGGAAGCGCCCCCACACCACTGTTTTTAGTCTTACCGTCTCAGGCGCTTCTAATTTCCAGCACACACCCATCTTTCACCCCCCTCCAGTGCCTCCGTCTCCGTGGTATAAACCAGGGGGGAGAAGTCGAACGAAATTCCATCCCGCACCACCACGCGCTGTAACTCCCAGCCTTCGGGAGGAGGGTGGGTATCCAATCGTCTGACCTGATACTGCCTGTGATTATGGTTCTGCCTATGCACGGTTATCTCCTTTTCTGATATTCTACCCGGTTTTTTGTACCTTTGATATGGGACGCTGCTCGTGCGCCACTAATAACCCGAGCTTCCTTCGTCGTAGCCAGCGTATGAGAACGATTATGACCGCTTCCCAGTTTACCCTACCCGTTACCTCTCGACGGCAGGTTCTATCGGTGGTCGTTGACGGGTGTTGATCGGCAAGACCTGGGGGACGTTCCGATTCCAATCCCCCATCTTCGACATCCTCACGCACTTGGGCGTGCGGCTGCGCTCGATTGAGGCCCTCGCGGTGACCAATGCGATGCGTCATCGGCTCGGCGCAACGCTGATAGAAGCGAAAAGCCATCCGAGGGACTAGAATTGCTACATGCAATCAACGGAGTCGTTTCACGCCACACATTATTGGCACCGCCTCGCCGACGGGCGCGTCCAATGCGACGTATGCCCGCGCGCGTGCAAGCTGCACGAAGGCCAGGATGGGATGTGCTTCGTGCGCGCGAACCGCGGCGGAGAGGTGGTGTTGACCACCTACGGGCGCTCGAGCGGTTACTGCGTGGATCCGATCGAAAAGAAACCGCTCAATCATTTTCTCCCCGGTACGCCGACCCTCTCCTTCGGCACCGCGGGCTGTAATCTCGCCTGCAAGTTCTGCCAGAACTGGGACATCAGCAAGTCGCGGGAGACGGACACGCTGGCCGACCAGGCGGCCCCCGATCGGATCGCCCGCGCCGCCAAGGCCCTCGGTTGCGCGAGCGTCGCCTACACCTACAATGATCCGGTGATTTTCATGGAATACGCCATCGACGTCGCGCAGGCGTGCCGGGAATATGGAATCAAATCGGTCGCAGTTACCGCCGGATATATCTGTCCGGAGCCGCGCGCCGAACTCTACCGCTACATGGATGCCGCCAACGTGGACCTCAAGGGTTTCAGCGAACGATTTTATTGGAAGATCTGTGGCGGCCACTTGCAACCGGTGCTCGACACGCTCACATACCTCAAGCACGAGACCCAAGTTTGGTTCGAGATCACGACGCTCTTGATCCCCGGCGAAAACGACTCCGAGCAAGAGATCGACGCGATGACCCGCTGGGTCGTCGAGAACCTCGGCCCCGAGGTGCCGATGCACTTCACCGCTTTCCATCCCGACTGGAAGATGATGGATAAGGCACGCACCCCGCCCGCCACCCTCACCCGGGCGCGCGACATCGCGCTACGCAACGGCGTCCGCTATGCCTATACCGGCAACGTGCATGATAAGGCCGGCGCCAGCACCTACTGCCACCGGTGCGGGACGACGCTCATCGGGCGCGACTGGTACACGCTCAGCGATTGGAACCTTGGCACCGGCGGGCGCTGTGCCGCCTGCGGTATGCCGTGCCCGGGCGTCTTCGAGCCGCGGCCGGGGTGTTGGGGCGCGCGGCGCCTGCCCGTGCGCCTCCGGGACTTCGCGGCTTGACGTGCACGAAACCCCGTTTGCTGCTGACGCGGGTATCGCGGAAACGGTTCTCTATTCCGCATCCAAGATAATTTCTGTATATTATAGGCGGGCATGTCTCATCTGTTCGCTGCCGGATGCAAATTGCCTTAAGAAAGGCGAGCCGATAAAAACCGGAAGAAAAACGGTTTTCGTCGTCGTTTAACATAAACTATAACGAACCGGAAGGAGGAACGATTATGGATGGCGATTCTGGAATGTGGGTATTATTAGCTATGTCCGTTGTCTGCTGGGCCGTGTTAATCTGGACCAATCGACCAGACGATAGCACCAAAAAGTAGATAGCACCAAAAAGCAGAGGGTTGGCGACAACCCTCTGCTACCTTCTCGGCCGCACGGCTAGCGCTCGTTGGCCGCATCTCGTCCTCCAGCGCGCATGAAACCTGATTTCGCGAGGGATGTCTGCTAGAAGAAAAACACCCAGCGGTCATCCGCGGACCGGCCCCGGTGAGCTTCCGGGACGCCTTTAAGTACTGGCTGAAACTTGGTTTTATCAGTTTTGGCGGGCCGGCGGGCCAAATTGCCATCATGCACGAAGAGTTGGTCGAAAAGCGCCGGTGGATTTCGGAGAGGCGCTTTCTGCATGCGTTGAACTACTGCATGCTGTTGCCGGGGCCGGAGGCGCAACAGCTCGCAACCTACATCGGTTGGCTGCTGCATGGAACCTGGGGCGGAATCGTCGCCGGAGCGCTTTTCACCCTGCCGTCTCTGGTGATATTGGTCGGGCTATCCTGGACTTACATGGCGTTTGGCGATGTGCCGGCCGTCGCGAGTGTTCTTTACGGGATCAAGCCGGCGGTAACCGCCATCGTCGTTTTCGCAGCCTACCGGATCGGCAAGCGGGCTTTAAAAAACGAGGCCCTGTGGGCCGTTGCGGTGGCGGCATTCATCGCTATTTTCGCCTTTGATGTCCCTTTTCCAGCCATTGTTTTAGGCGCCGCGACCATAGGTTTCCTGGGCAGCCGCCGATTTCCGGAAAAGTTTCGCCTCATCGCGAGCCATCAGGCAGCAACGGAAGCTCATCGTCCGGCGTTGATCGACGATCACACCCCAACGCCCGACCACGCCCGCTTCCAGCGGGGACGGCTGTTGCGCTACGCCGCGATCGGTGTCGCTCTTTGGGGCGTCGTCTTGGGCGGCCTCTATGCGCTTCACGGCGGCGAGGGAACCCTGCCAAAGATGGGTTGGTTTTTTACCAAAGCGGCGCTTTTGACCTTCGGTGGGGCCTATGCGGTCCTGCCTTACGTCTATCAAGGGGCGGTCGCGTCCTTTCGCTGGCTTACAACCGCGCAGATCATGGACGGTCTTGCGCTTGGTGAAACCACGCCCGGACCCTTGATTATGGTGGTGGCGTTCGTTGGATTCGTGGGCGCGTGGGGCGAGCAAGTTTTCGGCCCCCAAGCCCTGGCGACGGCGGGGATCATAGGGGCGGGGGTGGCGGCATTTTTTACGTTTTTACCCTCCTTTCTGTTCATCTTAATCGGCGGTCCGCTGGTGGAGGCCACGCACGGCGATTTAAAATTTACGGCGCCCCTGACCGCCATCACCGCGGCGGTCGTTGGGGTCGTGCTCAATCTCGCGGTTTTTTTTGCTGTTCACGTTCTCTGGCCCGAAGGGTTCGCCAGGCCGTTCGAGAGCGTCGCCGCGCTTATCGGTGCCGCCGCTTTTGTCGCCATGTGGCGCTATCAGTGGGGCATCATTCCCGTGATTGGCGCCTGTGGCGCGTTGGGTTTCGTCGCTACCTACCTGCGCTAACGACCGTACCTAGCTAATAGCCTTTCGCATACCGCCCTGAGGGGGTGCGACAATTTGTCGCATGTCCGCGCACCCCGAGTACCGAGGATCTGCGTCAAGCTACCGGGGACAAAGCGGTGACAGTCCTGGGCCGCGGCTGCACCCGCCCAAAGACCAAGGAAGGCGCCAGAAATCGAAGGCGTCGCATATTCCAATTTTTACAGTATAGGGATGAGTTTATAGCCGTGATCGAGGGCACTCCAAGACGCGAAGATACGCTGTCCATTGGTGATGAGATCCGGATGGTCGGATTCGGCGTTGGATTCCCCGATGACGGCCGCCCCGGACCACCGGGTCTAAGCCCGGCCGGACCGCAATTGCGCATGTCGGAAACAGCCGACGATATGGTCGTTGACCATGCCCGTCGCCTGCATATGCGCATAACAGATGGTCGAGCCCGCGAACTTGAAGCCTCGTTGGATGAGATCCTTGCTGAGTGCGTCGGACTGAGCAGTACGGGCGGGAAGCTCGGTGATGCTGCGCCAGTGGTTGTCCTGAGGCGTGCCGTCCACGAAGCCCCAAATATACGCATCAAAGCTTCCGAACTCCTTTTGAACTCGTAAAAACGCCCGCGCGTTATTGATTGCGCCTTCGATCTTGCGCCGATTGCGGATTATGGCGGAGTTTTCGAGCAACCGGGCGATCTTATGCGCGTCGTAGTTGGCCACGGTAGCGGGATCGAAGTTATCGAAGGCGACGCGGTAATTCTCGCGTTTTCTTAGAACCGTGAGCCAGCTCAGGCCCGCTTGGGCGCCTTCCAGCACCAGAAACTCGAATAATCTGCGGTCCTCGTGCACAGGCACGCCCCACTCGGTATCGTGATAACCGATGTACAAGGCATCCGACAGCGCCCAGGGGCAGCGTTCGCGCGGTGCCTGCCGTTCGTGATCTCCGTCATCGGCGAGGCGAGGAATCGCGGGTTCTAACACGCGACGCCGTCGTCAACAGCATAGGAAGCGGCCGGCGTGTTTCCAAGCCTCTGGTCATGCCTCTTAACGAATAGGACAAGCACGCTCAAGCATGCGATTCCGAACATGCGTTTCATAGTGACCTCCGTGCATAGCACGTTGTTGTCCTTGTTCGCTCGTCAAAGGTTAGCAGGCACCGGCTCAGGAGATCAAGCAGCTTCCGCGGCGCTTAACCCAGGGGCCGCTTCCTAAGGGCATTTTCCCGCTGGAACGGTGATGACGAATCGAGAATGATGCAGAATGGCTTAGCCATCCCCTCATTTTCATACGACACCGAACACTTCTGAGAAGGTGCGATGTTCGAGCAGCATTTCGCCAAAGCGTCGCATGAGGGGACGCAACCGTTCTTCGGGCATATTGGGGATGAGTTCGTAATGCATACAGCCTTGCCGAAACAGCGAGTGAGTGCGCTGCTTGACGGTATTGGCCTTCAAGTGGCGGTCATACCCCAAGGCCTCGCCTGCCGCACCGAGGAGGCTCAGCAGGGCCACTGCAAAGGCGTTGAGCAGCCAAAGGCGATCGCGCCGTGCGGGCGAGCCGATGCGCATCCAACTCATCCCCATGCCAAAGCGCAGGTCTTTGGTGTCCCGGAAACTACTCTCGATGCCCCAGCGTTTGGCGTAGTAGTCAATCAGTGTCCTGGCGCTCTCGGTGGTGGTACTCGCGGCCAGACACCAGGGTTCCTTCATGTCCTTGGCCTGCACGCACACCACGGTACCCACCCGGTATTGATCGGCGGTCACCCCAGCCCCGCGCAGCGTGCGCGCACGTCCCGCGTCTCCGACCCACGCTGCCCCTGTCCGCATCTCGCCTTGCGCATCGTGAGTCTTAGAAGAATTCAGTGGGGTACGGTTTCGTCCACGGAGGACGCTGATGCGCTGCTTCGCGCGAGAAATGCTACGTGCGCTCCAACATCCGTAGGTCATGGACATCGTAACCGTGGTATTGTGGGAATTCAGCTGTTCGTCAAAACTGCCGCGCAGCGGCTTACTTGTACCCCAACGGTGCACCCGCTACGGCGGGTGCCCTCGGGTCGTTAGGTCTCACATTGCTGTATAATTTGACGGGGAACTGGTTTTACCCAGACCGGCAAGTCCCAGAATTAACGCGGGATTAGATGGTCAAACGCCGTGCTCAATCACAACTATTAAACAAGAACGGAGGAAATAGAGATGAAACGCAAAACGCTAGTCGGACTAATCGCGGGTAGCTTGGGCTTGTTGGCAGGGGTTGGCTGTTCAGCGGAGGCCACCCATACCGCACAAGCATTGGAGCATGCCCAGGCGTCGGTTAAGGAAAGTACCATTGAGGGTATCCAAGAGCACGCGCAGGTGTCGTTGACACATGTCCAAGCGGCTGAGCAAGCCAAGGAAGCAGGCGCGGAGCACTTAACCGCAGCCGAAAGCGCTCTCAATAACGCGCTCAAAGCGCAGGACGCTGGCAGTGCCAAGATGGCCGTGGAGAGCGCCGAAAGCCATCTCAAGATGATCGAGTAAACCAAGCAAGGAATTCTAGCTAGCTGAGGCAAGCAGGCCGTGCAGCAGCGCCTTTCCCGTCCGTGTTTTTGTATTCCAACCACGGGAAGGCAGGGGTCATGGCTTGCATTGCCTCAGTTCGCCTAGCCATTGTCCGAGAAGCCGGCCTCGTTGGCGGAGACGTTGGGGACTTTGGAGCGAGTTTCGCTGGATCTGGTCCTGATTGGACTAGGGCACGTGCTTAAGGCGGGATCTTAGAGTTTATGATAGTCGTCAAGCCAGGCATCGTCGATCCGGAGGTGGGATGCGTTCCGAGCAAAGCGCTGCGGCATTCGGCGAATGCCAAACCATGCGTGAGGCTGGGAACGGATGGAACAAAAGTTGACGCCAACGGTGAAAAAGTTGCTGAGTTGGACATTCGGCTTGCGGGGGCCGGCGAATACCCAGCCTAAGCAATTGCGCGCGAATGGCAAACGCTTTTCGACTTGAAGGAGCACGCAATGCCGGAATCGAAAGAAAAAGGGATCCTCTGGAATTTGATTATCCCGGCTATCGCCTTGGTCGCGGTTTTCGCCGCCTGGTTTTTACTACCGCTAAAGGACTGGCTAGATTCATTCAGCGGATGGATAGAGGGACTGGGTGTTTGGGGCGGAGTGGTTTTCGCGGCCGCATACATCGTTGCCACGGTGGTCCTCGCGCCGGGCGCGCCGTTCACAATCGCAGCCGGTCTGGTGTTCGGTTTGGGATGGGGGTTCCCCGTAGTTATGGTCGGTGCGACGTTGGGCGCGGCGCTTGCTTTTTTGGCCGCGCGTTATCTCGTGCGTGACCGAATAAAAGGCATGATCGAAAAGCGGCCCAAGTTCCAGGCAGTGGATAAAGCAGTCACCGAGGAGGGTTGGAAGGTTGTTCTGCTGCTGCGGTTGAGTCCTTTGGTGCCGTTCAATCTTCAGAACTACTTTTTTGGTATTACGCAGATCAAATTCTGGCACTACATCCTCGCGACCTTCGTCGGGATTATTCCCGGAGTCATGCTGTACTTATATCTTGGTGCGATAGGCGGGGCTTTAACCGGCGGAGGAGGCGAGTGGGGAATGGCGCAATGGGTCTTTTTCGGAATTGGTCTCGCCGCGACTATCGTAGTCGCATTCTTGGTCACCAAGAAAGCAAAAGAAAAGCTCACGGAAGCAGGCGTGGGAGAGGACTCGCGGTAGAAGGATAGCGGCAAAGCTTCGAAAAACTCGCGCGATCTTAGGAGGACTCGAAGTGCGGTGAAGCAATCGCGATCCCGTGTTTGGGCTTCGCAACGCTGGCGCTGCTACGCTTCATGCTTCGACTCCGCTGCGCTTTGGCTAGCCAGAAGGGAGTGGTTCTTCAGCAGCCTGTCGGGTGCACCCATGGCCTACAAGAAAATTGCGGAGTACGGTATCGTCGGCAGGGGCTAGACGGCGGCGTTGATCGGCAGTGACGGCTCGGTGGATTGGTTGTGCCTGCCGTACTTGGATTCGCCTCGACCGGGATCGCTCGCGAACAATCCCGAACGCACGGCGTTCGGGTTCAATGTCTTAGATACCTTGTGATACATGGCGTGATCAAGTGGGCATAGCTGAATCGGTCCATAAAGAGTCGTTCTTTTTCTACCGCATCGAATATCGGATCGGGGACGCCGTGTTTTGCCGCAGGACATTGAGCACGGGACCCACATGAGAAGCTCGGCGAGCTGCTGATCTTCGAGAGCATCCATGCCGCGGTGCCCTGAACAGCGGAAGGACACTGAACATCGATGCGTGCTCTATGGAATATGAGGAGTTTATCATGTAAAAACTACCCATTGAATGCCATCCCAGATCTACCACACAGCCTTGCGACTACAATGACGATCCCAACCGCATGACGGAAGTACCCCTCAAACGTTGCCTGCTATTAGATGTCCTACGGCGTAAACATGATGGCGGCGCGCGCATTACATAGTTAAAATGAGAGTTCACGAGGAAAAGCCGAATGTCGAGACCTGTCACTGTCAACATTCCCCACAAGCTAGGGAAGGCTGAGGCGCGCCGCCGTATCGAGGAAGGATTCGGCAATATGCGCGCACAGATGACCGGTGGCGTTACCGGTTTGATGTTGTCGTTTTATGAACGTTGGCAAGACGATCGTCTTTATTTCGAGGGCGGCACATTTGGTCAGAAGATACATGGGCACCTTGATGTGTTCGAAGAGTCGGTTATAGTGGAAGTTGTTCTACCAAACATCCTCGCCACCATCGCCGACACAATTATGGGTAGAGTTAGAAAGGAAGGTCAACTTCTGCTGGAGAAGAAGTAACGCTTTTTCAGCATGTCGGCGGGATTACCTGTCGCCCCGGTCGCTTACAAAGCCCGACCAGCGGGCGATCTGGATGGCAGTGTTCATCGCGTGGTCTCCTCGCCCACGGGTAGCCCCAGCAGTTCGCACAGTTTTTTTGGGCCTCGATGATTTGCTCGGCCCGTTCGAGCTTGCGCTGCAACCGCGCGACCTCGTGTTCCAGCGCCTCGTTGCGGCGCGACTCGGCACTGGCGCGATCGGGCTTGGGTCCGCGCGGGCTTGGGGGCGAGCGCAGCCTGTTCGCTGACCTTGACCTCCTTGCGCCAGTGCGTCAGGTGCGAACTGTACAACCCTTCCCGGCGCAACAGCGCACCGGTCTCACTTAGCACTTTGCAGGCGTTGGTTTCGCGCACAATGCGCTGCTTATACGCTGCGGAGAACTGCCGCCGCTTGGGCAGGCCCGGTATCTGAGCGGACGCGAGATTCGGCTCTTTGACTATCCGCGCTGGGCGGAGCCGCTGCGAGAGGAGCTTCGGACCATGCCGAGCGGTTGGCCGCGGAGGCTTCTTTGGAAATCGAGCTCCTCAGGAATTATAAGGGCGTTTCGTAAGGAAGAGCAGATCAAGGCGATTTTGGCTTCGCGCGGTGAGCACCCCGGGTTAGTGCATATCTTCTCGGCGATGGAGGCCTGTCCTTCGTATCTGCCCTGGCATGACAAGCTCCAGCATACGACCCGCTTGGAGTCCACCCCCGGCAAGTGTCAACCTCGCGCGCAGCGCTTAACCCAGGCACTCGCTGTACGGTTTACAAGGGGAACGGTAATCTTTACCTCATCTCCTCGCAAAAATGTATTTTATGCTATTCGCACTAGGCGCAGGTGCTTGACCGCTAAGGCAATAGCAGGTAACGAAGCCTATGGCATCTTTTTTTCATGCCCATGAACCGAGCGGGTGATGTAGCGCCGGCGTCTCTAACGACAGGCGACTAGTCGCGGTGGGCGAGCAGCAGCGAAAAATAGACGAAGCAAGACGGTGTCATAACGGCTCGAGTCTTACGCGTAGTTCACGCCGCGCATCGATCAATCAACGCAGATACGCACTGCGTCATTTTAGAGGAGGAACTTATGATGACACTGATACTCATGGGCATCGGCGCTGCGCTGATGTATTTCTTTGATCCAGATTCGGGCCGTCGCGCCGCGTACGCGCCGCGTACGTTTGCGCGACCGATGCACGAGTGCCACTAAAAAATTCCAGGGCTCGGTCCGCACCCCCTGCGCCAGATCTCAGTAATGAAACAATCGACGTGACATCACCGGAGGCTTGGGACGACCAACGGCCGATGAAATTCTAGTGAATCGGGTGCAGACAGCGCCTCAACCGACATTTATTTTTATTCTAGGAGAACGGCAATGGGCAAATATTTAATTGGATGGGTTCTGGGTGTACCTGTCGTGGTGCTGGTCATTATTTATCTTCTTATGAATTGACCAGGGCTGGATACTCATCCGAGAGCGCACGGATCTGAAGTGAATCATTGCTTAAGACGGTCCATCGCTGCGAGGAAGAAAAGACATGCCAGACGACGACGATGATGAGAAAGATGGGGGGCATGAGAGAGTCACCCAAAGGATCATTCACAACGGCGAACGCCCAAAAAAAGATATTGAGTAAAGGAGCCAATATGAATACCCGATTAATGCTACTACTAGCGGTTGTTGTAATGACCAGTAACGGTGTTGTCTGGGGAGCTAACAGCGAAACCTTCTCCACCGCGGAAAACTCCTCACCCGAGGCGAATACTTCGGATGCGGAGAATACAGAACGGAATGTGCGCGATAAGAGTGACGCTACTTTGACCCCAGAAAATCAGGTCGAGGGCGACGACGGTGATCGCAAGATAACAGCGGAAATACGCCGTGCTGTAGTGGGGGATGACTCGCTTTCACTGAATGCCCAAAATGTAAAGATCATCACGCTTAATAGAGTAGTGACGCTTAGGGGGCCTGTTGAAAGCGAAGCAGAGAAGACCACGATCGACAAACTGGCGCGCCAAGCTGCCGGTGTAACACAGGTTCAGAACCAACTCGAGATAGAACGTCAAACTGATTAACAGCAAAACTGTAGTTGAACTTAGGAGGACATCATGAAAAAAGCCGTTTTCTGTATCGCTAAGACTCAAACCCAAGCGGAAGCGATAGTGGATCAACTTAAAATTGCGGGTTTTTCGAACGACGATATATCGGCCTTATTCCCTGATAAGGCCACTAGCAAAGACTTTGCTCACGAGCAGCACACCAAAGCCCCTGAAGGGGCTGCCACCGGTGGTGCGGTAGGGCTTGGCGTGGGCGGCGTTTTGGGATTGCTGGCGGGAATCGGAAGTCTGGCTATTCCCGGGGTGGGCCCATTCATTGCCGCCGGCCCTATCATGGGCGCCCTGAGCGGAGCAGCGGTGGGCGGCACAACTGGGGGAATAATAGGAGGGCTGGTTGGACTGGGAATTCCAGAATATGAGGCGAAGCGGTACGAAGGGAAGGTCCGTGGCGGAAATATACTGATCTCAGTTCATACCGATGATGCCAATCAGCGGAAACGGGCCAAAGACATTTTTGAGAGGGCAAACGCGGACGATATTTCAACGACCGGCGAAGCGGACGTAAGCTAGAAAACGTACGTTGTCAGGCAACTCTCCGGACTCCCGCCGATGCGCCGATAGCGGCGGGAACACGGGGTCGAAGAAGCGGGCGACATCGCCCGCGACGAGATGTCGGGGTGGTTGGTCTGCAGGTATTGACGATAAGACGACATGACCGTTAAGGTGGGGGGGCAAAATCAATCGCTTACTGTCGTGAGTTCTAGGTCGAGCACGCGTAGTCGCCGGAGGCGAAGATGGCTTATCGTAGCGCCACTTCGACCGGGCAGGGATTTGCCACCGCGCGCTTACTTCGCAGGATACGACACGGATGTCGGCCATACTTCTTGTGGCTTTCTCGCGGGCCGCGGGTGTCCCTCCACCGCTACCGGCTCAGACGGCCCGAGAAGCCAGTGATCATGGATTCATCGGAACGATCGTCATAGGGTTGTTGGGCGGCATCATCGCCAAACTACTCATGCCGGGAAGAGACACCCCGGGCTTTCATCATCACAATCCTCCTCGGTATCGCCGTGTCGTTTCTGGCCACGTACCTTGGACAGGCAATGACTTTGTGCCGCGAGCCCCCGCCGGGCTCATCGGCGGAGTCGTTGGCGCGTTTATTCTGCTGCTCTTGTACCGGTTGATCGTCAAACGCAACTAAGGGGAAGAAAATGAACGAGCAGGTCAAAGAACTTTTGTATCAGATGTTGGAAACCGAGATGGGTGGGGCGCAGGTTTATACGACCGCTTTGCAGTGCGTGGTTAACAAGGACTTGAAGGAAGAATGGACAAAGTATCTTGAACAGACGAAGCATCATATCGAAGTCGTTCGCGATCTCTTTGAGAAGTTCGGTCTCGACCCGGAACAGCAAACGCCGGGACGCCAGGTCGTTCACCATCTCGGCGAAGGACTGGTGCAGGCAATGCAAATGGCAAAGAAAAGCGGCAAGCGGGAAGCCGCCGAACTTGTCGCCTGTGAGTGCGTGGTGCTCGCCGAAACCAAGGACCATCAAAACTGGGAACTGCTTTCCAAATGCGCCGAGAAAGCCAAAGGCGACGAAAGGAAGGCGTTAACAGCGGCGTGCGAAGCAGTTGAAGATGAGGAAGACGAGCACATTTACCACAGCAAAGGCTGGTGCCGCGAATTGTGGATCCAGTCGCTCGGAATGCCCGCGGTCCTGCCGCCTCCCGAAGAAGAAAAAGACGTGAAAACCGCTATTGGCGCGGCGCGCGCGGAACAAGCGCGCGAGGATATGCTGTAACACGTATCGATTCTGGCGTAACGGGCTCCCGGGCCTAGCCGGGAAACACAACCGAGGAAAATCCAATGAAGAGCAACCGTCTAAAAAATTCGCCCGACAAGAACCGAAGCCTGGAACCGTTCCGCGAGTATCCACAAGACGCGACGCTCACTACCGATCAGGGCGTGCAAGTTGAGCAGACTGACGATTCGCTGCACGGGGGCTCGCGCGGGCCAACGCTGCTCGAAGACTTTCATCTGCGCGAGAAGATCATGCGCTTCGACCACGAGCGCATCCCTGAACGCGTGGTGCACGCGCGCGGCGCCGCCGCGCACGGGGTGTTTCAGGTCTACGAATCGCTGGAAGATATCACTCGCGCGCAGTTCCTCTGTGATCCTTCGTTTACGACTCCCGTGTTCACGCGGTTCTCGACCGTCGCGGGTTCTCGCGGGTCTGCGGACACGGTACGCGACGTACGCGGCTTCGCGACCAAGTTCTATACGGCGGAGGGTAACTTCGATCTGGTGGGCAACAACATGCCGGTGTTTTTCATCCAGGATGCCATCAAGTTTCTCGACTTTGTCCACGCCGTAAAACCGGAGCCGCATAACGAAATTCCTCAGGCAGCCTCCGCTCACGATACGCTGTGGGACTTCGTCTCGCTGCAGCCCGAAACCATGCACATGATGATGTGGCTGATGTCGGACCGCGCACTGCCTCGAAGCTTTCGCATGATGGAAGGTTTCGGCGTTCATACATTCAGACTCGTGAATAGAAAAGGGAAGGCTTGCCTGTGCAAGTTCCACTGGAAACCGCTCCTCGGTGTGCACTCGCTGGTCTGGGATGAAGCCCAGAAGATCGCTGGCAAGGATCCCGACTTCAATCGCCGCGATCTGTGGAAAGCGATTGAAGCGGGCAACTTCGCCGAGTATGAGCTGGGATTGCAAGTCATCGACGAGAAGGATGAACTTGCCTTCGGCTTCGATCTACTTGATGCAACCAAGTTGTTGCCGGAGGAAGTCATCCCCGTTCGTCGGGTCGGCAAGCTGACGCTGAACCGCAATCCGCAGAACTTCTTCGCCGAGACCGAGCAGGTTGCTTTTTGTATCGGCAACGTCGTTCCGGGGATCGATTTCACCAACGATCCGCTATTGCAGGGCCGGCTGTTTTCGTACCTCGACACGCAACTGACAAGGCTGGGCGGTCCCAACTTCGCGCAAATCCCGATCAATCGGCCGGTGGCACCCGTGCACAATCATCAGCAGGACGGGTTTGGTCAGCAGGTGATCCCGACCGGACGCGCGCCCTATCATCCCAACAGTGTCGGTGGCGGATGTCCTTTCCTGGCCGCTCAGGGAGAAGGGTACACACACTACGCCGAGCGAGTGGACGGCAACAAGATCCGCGCCCGCAGCGATAGCTTCAAAGACCACTACAGTCAGGCGACGATGTTTTTGAAGAGTCAATCGGCGCCGGAACGCGAGCATCTAGTCGAGGCGTGCCAGTTTGAGTTGGGCAAAGTGGAACGCAAGGAAATTCGCGAGCGTGTGGTCGAGCAGTTTCAAAACATCGATGAGACGTTCGCACGCGAAGTCGCAGGCGGCATCGGTGTCGCGGTGCCCGCGAGCCGACCTCCACAATCTTCCAGGCCCGAGCAATCGCTGCCCAATGGTAAGCGCTCGCTTGACTCTTCCGCCGCCCTCAGTATTGCCAACACTCCTAAGGATTCAATCCGCACCCGCTGTGTCGCGGTGCTGGCCGCGGACGGCGTGCGCGCGGCCGACATCACTCAACTGAAAGCCGCGCTCGCGCGCGAAGGTGCGCGTATGGAGGTCATCGCCAAGACCCTCGGGCTAATCGAATCAGACGACAAGAGCGCCATCGAAGCGGACAAAAGCCATCTCACCGCGGCATCGGTGTTTTACGACGCGGTGTTTGTTCCCGGCGGGGACGCAAGCGCCACGGCGATGACGAAGCAGGGCGATGCGATCCATTTTGTTCAGGAAGCCTTTCGCCATTGCAAGACGCTAGGCGCGGGCGGGGAAGGCATACAGCTTGTGGCCGCGGCGAACTTACCCGGTATTGACCTCGCTGGCGAAGCGACCAAATCGAAGGTGGTGAGTCACAAGGGTGTGGTCACTTCGCGCGCCGATATCAAGACACTAGTTCGGGAGTTTATCGAGGCGATGAAGCAACATCGCCACTTCGATCGCGCGGATAAACAAGTACCGGCTTGAGAGAAAATACGAAACGAGGCAAGAGCACGGCAGAGGATAGGCGACAGGAGTTCCGAACCGGCTGATTTTCGCACTGCTGTGTCCAAATATCCGCTGCGGAATATAACGGCGAGTTTTTTGGCGAGAAACGCCGAGTTTTGCCGAGATCTGTCGAGTTTTATTCCGCACTTGCAGCGCGCCAATTCCCGGCAAACGAGTTCGTCTTGACATCAAGACATCAAATAGCTCATGCTTTGATGCATGAGAACGACATTGACATTGGATGATGACGTCGCTGCAGCCCTCGAGCGCCTGCGTCGCAGTCGGGACGAGAGTCTGAAGGTCTTGGTGAATGACGCCCTGCGTCGAGGGTTGAAGCAGATCAACGCGCGACCCGAACCACGCCGGCCATTTAGAACAACCCCGGTAACCCTCGGGCGCTGTCGCATAGGGAGTGTTGACAACATCGCAGACGTACTGGCCGTCGCCGAAGGCGACGCCTTCAAATGATAATTGTCGACGCCAACCTTCTTATCTATGCACAGGTCAGTAGCTTCTCCCAGCACGAACGCGCCCGCGAGTGGCTCGACACTCAACTCAACGGTACCGCGCCGGTAGGGTTACCGTGGCCCACACTGCTCGCCTTCCTTAGAATCGTAACCAACGCCCGGGCGTTTGAGCAGCCGGAATCCATGGAGAATGCGTGGCGACAGGTGATCGCATGGCTTCAATGTGAGACGACGTGGATCCCGGCGCCTGGGGACCAGCACGCCGAGATCTTGGGCCAACTGGTGAAAGCGGCTGGCGTTCAAGGCAACCTGGTCCCCGATGCTCATCTCGCGGCACTCGCGATAGAGCATGGATTAATACTCTGTTCCACGGATGGGGACTTCGGGCGTTTCTCGGGGTTACGTTGGCAGAATCCGATAACTGCCTGAAGCCAGAATCGTTGGGCTGCAAATATTTGCAGATGACAATGTCTAGCGCGCGTAGCCATACTACGGAAAATGCTTGGCCGTAAAATATTTGCGCACCACAGTGGTACCCCGACCGATGACGCCGGCCCTAATCGTCAACCCTTCACTTTTCATGTCCCTTCATTGCTAGGGACGGCTCAAATTACTAAGGGTATCAGGAAAAAGATTATGGATAATGACCTCGACGGGATGACACGAGAGGAGCTGACTGCGGAAGGCAGGAAGCTGCGGCAAGGTATCCGTCAGCATCGTGACAGTGTTGGACACGACCTTTGTTGGCACCATCCTTGGCTCTGGAGTCTATTGCCGGAAAAAACGGATCCTCTTCCTGTGGTGCCGGACTGGCCGCAGTTTATGCAGGGTTGCGTCAGGTATCGTCAGTCGCTCGATCAGCAAGCATCCCGCGAACAAAAGAACCATATGAAGAATAGGCGTACTCGCCTTCGTTAAGAATTCATTCCAGCGGGCGCAGCTTGGGGATTGGGTTGCGTCTGAACGGAGGCCGGATGAAAATGATTGAAAGCTTCAAAGTCAACTGATGGAAGCAACCCAGCAACCGCGTGTAAACATTTGTTGTATTGCCAGCGAAATTGATATCCCGGTCTTTCTGGCCGGTGGACTTCATGTCGAGAGCAGCCGCGCAGCAAATATCCAGATGGTGACCGGCGAATTCCGCAGCCACCGGACTACTAACGACAGAACACCTGGAGTCTCGCGATGTTTCGATCCCGGCTACTTCGAGGATCACTAGAGAAGTACTTTTTATCCGCCAAAGCAACCTAAGGAGGTTTCAGATGCAATACGTCGATGGATTTGTCTTGCCCGTCTCGCAAGAGAACCTGCACAGACCAATTGTTTTCCAACAGAATAGGACCGATAGCCGAAATTCAAACTGAACCACTACCCTGTTTTGCTTACTCTTTCTTTGGTTCAACCTCATGTGCGTCTTCTGCAGCTTGCTGTAAGGTGATTTGCGCTGGATGAGGTACCCCTCGTCCACTTTCCCGTTTGAGATCGTAGCCTCTATAGAGCAGGGCTACTGCGAGCCATACGATAATGGCGATGAGCGGATAGGCAAGCAGGCGCGGAAAAAGTGCGAATAGGACGGCCAAGCCTAGAAGCAGCAAGCCAGCGGTAGTCATGATGCGCGTTTCGACCGGTTCGAGGACCCGGCGATCGCTCATTGCCGCGCCGACACTATTCCCGATGCGAAACACGCCGGCGGTCGCGCGTCCCGCACTTCCTGTCCCGCTCGATATCGCACCTCGCGCGCGTGTAGGCGCGCCCGGAGCACGCACTCTGTGCTTAGCGTCCAAGACGACCTCCGTCGCGTTCGTCAGATCTTCGAGATACATCTCTTCCATCCGCCGCCCGAACTCGTCGTCCTCCACGACGACGTCCAACTCGCAGTTGCCAAGCCAGCTGGCAAGGTTGAGGTTAGTTGAACCGACACGCGCCCACCGCCCGTCAGCGACTGCCGTCTTCGCGTGCAGCATCGAGCCGTTCCACTCGAAGATTCTCACGCCCGCTTCTAGCAGCGGGCGATAGCCGGCTCTCGATACGGGTCTCAGCACCGGTATGTCGGTCACCCCGGGGACTAAGAACCTCACGTCCACCCCGTGATGGCGTGCGGCGCGCAGCGCCTGCACGTACGATGGAGTTCCGGCGTAATAAGCATCCGTCAACCACAGCCTCTCGTGCGCGAGCGTGGCGACGAGTTGATCCAAGCGAAGCATCCCGGCGGTGTTCGGCCTGCTCGCAACAACGCGTACGGCGATATCGCCGGCGGGAGTGGCTAATTCTTTGCCGAGTGAATGCGTTTCGAGTATCGGCTCGTCCGTCATCGCCCAAATTTGCTCGAATGCCCGCTCAATTTCGGCGACCGCCGGACCGCGTACCTCGACACCGGTGTCGCGCCAAGGGTCGAGATTCTTTTCAGGCTCGCCCACCCACTCTCGGCCGACGCACAAGCCCGTGACAAAAGCCACCTGCGTGTCTACCGCCAGCATCTTGCGGTGATCTCGCGAGAGCCAGCCAAGTGGGCTATCGAGGCGCGGCGGGTTGTAGCAGCGGACTTCGATCCCGCCCTCGCGCAGGTGATTCCAGAACTTACGAGAGGTCTTGCCGAAATTTCCCATCCAGTCGTAAATCAGCCGCACGCGCACGCCTTCCCGCGCTTTAGCAATCAGTGCGTCGGCGAACATACGTCCCGTGTCGTCCTCTCGGATGATGTAGTTCTCGAAGTGGATAGTTCGCCGGGCGGAAGCAATCGCCTGCAACCATGCCGGGTAGTTCTGCTGTGCATCTTTCAAAAGGTGTACGCTGTTGCCTGGAATGAGCAGCGCACCGGCAGCTCTTGAGAACGCTTGGTCGGCAAGCTGGCGAACAAGCGAGACCGGCTCCCGCGCCTCTGCTTCGGCGACCTGGTTCATCCCTTATCCCTTCTCTCCCGCCGCGCTCGCGATCGCCGCCCATCGAAACGATGCTCGCAAAGCTGGCGGAGGAGCTTGTCTACCACTGACACGTTCCTGTTCGAGCCCAATCGCGACGGATTTCGCGCCATTGTTTTCGCGGGCGTCCGATGTTTCGGAATCAAGCCCGCTGCCCGCCGTTCCACGCCAGAAGATTCAAAAATTCGCGGCGCGTTCTCGGCCCATGCGTGCGAAAGTGCGGGTTCGGCGCTTCCCGGTAGGCGATTCGGTCATTGGCGATGCGGTCCTGCGCGGTGTGCCGCTTCATCTCATCCTCGCTGATGTGGTAAGGCTTCATTGCGTTCAAGCCGAAAACCTTGGCCCGCAGCCCAGGGGTGATCTCGGGGTAGCCGTGTTTCTCGCGAAGCTTCTCTGAAATCTGAAAAGTCCGGAAGGCTTGGATCTGGTCCTGTGGCGAGCCATACCAGATGGAATCGGTACCCCACAGCACGTTGTCCTCGCCAAGGTATTTGAACAGCTTGCCCAGCCCATGCGCGGCGCTTTGCGGATCGCGCATGAGCAGACGCCAGGTGCTGCCGAGCTCCGCATATACATTGCTGTTGCGCGGCATATCGTTCTCGACGACGGTCTTGATCAACGAATCGATGCCTTCCTTGCGCGCCGGATCGTATGGACCTTCGGGTTGGCCGGGTACGAATCCGGAGTGGTAGATCAGAAAATTGACATCGGGATGGCGCTTCGCGACCTTGCCGATGTCATTGCACAGCGAGTGCTCATAAGATTGTCTGCCGAATGGAATGCCCTTGTGCACGCAGATATTCTTGATGCCGAGCTTGCGCGCCTTGTCGATGAAGGCGAGGCCGATGTCGTCGCTTAGAAAATATCCTTTGCCGTCCGGCCCCCACTGGGTGTAGGTCTTCCAGGCAGAAACTTTCCAGCGCTCGGCCAGCTCGTCCATGCCCTCCATGTCGCCGTCCTGATTGGGGTTCACGCGCCCGTGTATGAGCAGCCGGTGCGTCCCTTCCATGCGTTCAACGATTTCGGCGGTGGCGGCGGCCTCTTCGATTGTAAGCGGTTCGGCGGCGCGGCGCGAGGGCACGAAAGACAGCACCATCATGTCCGTGTCCGAATCCATGAAGACGTCCTTGATGAATTCGTCCGAGTTTAAGCACTGCAGGTAGCTGCGTTTTCCCGGCTCGGCCGCGAACGCGCAGGCCGACTTCTCGAAGCTGGAAAGCGGCTTTGCATCCGGAGGCAGTTGCTTGAGCCAGGCGCCGTCCGGGTTCACGAAGTGTCCTTGCACGTCGAAAATAAATTCATTGCCGTCCAATGCCGCAGTCGCGATCTCAGGATCCACCGCGGCCGCGTCGGCAAGCTCATAGAATCCGCCGCTGCGCCCGGCGGCTGCATAGGCCGCGTTCATCGCCAGCAAGGTCGAAGCCGCGCCGCAGGCCGAGACGAGAAAAGATCGGCGCGAAACACCTCGGCGTTTGGCGTTCTCGGTCGAGAGATCGGACGCGAGTCGGCGCGCTTGGTGATGCACCGGCTCCAGCGGTATGGGTGCAAATTCGCCGTTGGTGGTGGTATCGAGCTTGATGGGCAGGCGGCGCCCTTCGGGATCGTGTTGTTGGGGCATGAGGTCCTCCGTTGTGTGAGTTATCTGTCGGATGGGTTCTGTCAAATTGATGGATACGAAACGTATATTTCCGGGAGCTGATGACTTCCGGCGGGTAGCGGTAACCGCGATAACTAATAAGCTCGTTCATGCGATCATGGTGCATGAATGCTTGCCAATTTGACAGAGCCTTGATTGACCGTGACGAACTGAAGAAGGAACCCTGGGCATCCTTCGTAGCCCGGGTGTCGTAATTTTGGTGCCGTGCGCCTTATACAGACATTCTGCACAAAATACGACGAGCCCTAGCGCGTCCGAAATGCTGTTTATTCCAGTTTATTCCAACATTCTGTAGCTAAGGCGACTAGCGCCCCCGCAGTTTTCTCCATAATGTTCGATTATACGAGCTGGGGATTAAAATGCGGACCACACTCATGACGGAAGCGCTCTCACATTGTTTCGAACCGATCGCAGATCGGAACGCAGAGATATTGATCCTGGGCAGCATGCCAGGACGCGAGTCCTTGGAAGCGCGTCAGTACTATACGAATCGTCGCAATGCCTTCTGGAAGATCATGGCGGAGTTGTTGGGCTTTGATCCTGCCTCCTCATATGAGGCTAGGTTCACGCGCTTCGGTCGGCCCGGATTGCGCTTTGGGATGTGCTGCAGGCCTGCAAGCGAGTCGGTAGCTTGGATGCAATGATTGAGGCTGACACAATTACTGCAAACGACTTTCGCAGCTTTTTTCGCAATCATGAAGGGATCAGGGCTGTGTTCTTCAACGGCACGAAGGCAGAGTCGTTGTACAGACAGTATGTCCTACCGACCGTCGATACTGCTTGTGTTAGTTACTTGCGTCTCCCATCCACAAGTCCAGCCCATGCTTCTCTGCCCTTTGATAAGAAGCTTGGGGTATGGCGGATCGCACTGCGACCTTAGCATTAGCCTCTCCGAGATTTCCATGGTTACCGTGAAGTACGCCGAATTACTTGATGCCTTTGAGTTCGTAAGCTCTGGCGCCCCATTCGAACACAGTGCGTACATCTGCGCCGACACCGGAGCAATCTACTGGGCGTCGAGCATGATCGAACTGGAAGAGAAAGTCCCAGACAATCTCGAAACATCCGACCGATACTTTGCGGTGCCACACAAGAATGATCTGAATCTGGGTATTGAAACTCGACAACACTGCGCTGATCGCCTCGGGGCCGCCGCGGCGGGCGCCTGGGTATGTACTTGCGCACGGTGCGCGGCGAGATCTGGATCCCGAGTTTCAATAAACAGTTCGTTGGCGATACGCTCTTCGCCCCAGGTGATATTGTTGCGAACCATCTGACGAATCAGTTCTCGAAGTTCAGCGGGGAGTTTCGGTCGTCCACGCCGACACTTCCAACGCCAGAACAGTCGAAACCCCGCGCGGTGCTACCCGATCAAGGTCCTCGGTGCGACATTGACGACGGCGTCCTTCTAATCAAAGCAGCGCGAGAGGAGTACGAGGAGATAGCGCGACGCATTGTCAAACCGTCGCGGCACCACTTTGCGTTCTTGATAGAACGCGAGCTGCTTTCTAAGAAAGAGATTCTCCCGCCGCAAGCGTTGCACGGCTTCATGCAAAGCGCTAAGAAATTTAGGCTGTTCGTGATAAGCAAGCGGCCCAAAGCAGCGAACTCAATCATACAGCGAACGAGGTGCCCAAGAAATTCCATGCCTCTAGCTCCCGCAAGAGCAAGAAAATGCGCAATCAGATATTATCTGCGGACCACAGCCAGCTTATGGGGAGGAGAGTTTTGGACGGACGGGTATTTCGGGAGCACCGTTGGAAAGCACGGGAAGGAAGATATGATCGGAAAATACGTGAAGAATCAAGGGAAGGAATATCAAAAACTGCTTGAAGATCGCCAATTGGCGCTGTTCTAAATACCCCGTCCGCTTGCGGCGGATTAGTTTATTTCTGTGTGTAGATACAGCAGGGTGAAACTCAATTGGCGGTCGGCACAGTAGTCACGCTGCGTCAACCCGTTTACCCGCCATGCCATCCAATGCTGACGCGAAAACTCAGCGTTATTATCGGCCTTGCCATTATCCCTCTCCACATTGAAATGCGGGCAGTGTCCCAGCAGCTATACGGCTATGGAAAGCGGCACTGCCGCATGCTTATGCCTTCCGTACTCATTGTTGAGTCCCCACTTCGGTAGCAGTTCGGGTACGAAGCGATAGATAGTTGCGGGTCGGTGTTGAATACGTCGTCAATACCCGCAGCCACAATGGGCAACAACGTGACAGTGCCCGACTACCGGACCGCGCAAGAACCGCGCACGAGCATCGCATGTGACGCCGCGCGCCGCGTCACTCGAGGTGCGGCCTATCTCTTCCCGCCGGGCTTCTTCGCGGTGGTGGGTTTTTTCGCCGGGCGTTTTGTTGCGGGCGTTTTCTTCGGGCTGCTCGCCTTCCGCGTGACCTTAGGGGGTGCTTTCGCAGTCTTCACCGCAGGTTTCATTGCTTTTGCCATCGGTGTTGCTCCGGGGTTTGAGGGTATCAAAATCAGTTCAGTTACTTCGCCCGCTCATATTGTTGAGCACCTCACTTCATGTAGCGTAGTAACTCATGCTAACTATAGCTATGAATACTCAAGAAATCAAGGCGCAGTCTATTCCAATGCAAGATGAGTCTGAAGGGAGGGCTTATTTCTAATACAAGATGAGTCTGAAGTAAGGCGGCGACTGTTCATGATGGGAGGATGAAGACCATCATGAACGACGGACAATTAG
>JALZJW010000020.1:13844-39699 GCA_030859565.1 Pseudomonadota bacterium | reverse complement strand
CGTCCGCCATCAGGCTCCAGGCGACCGAGACAACAAACAGGTTGAATACCGACAACCAGACGTAGAACACGCGCGCCAGCCAGACGTTTTCAGGATGGGTGCGGAAACCAGCGGTGAACGCCAGCAGATTGGCGATGAAGAACGCGTAGACCCAGGGAATGAGCCGCGCGCGCGGCACGGCCGCGCTGAGCGCACCGTAGGCCGGCACCGCCAGCAGCATCGTCAGAAAGGTCGCGGTGAACAGCCATTGCAGGTTCTGCACGCCGCCGGTGATGCCCATGGTTTCGCGCAGGGGCCGCAGCATGGAGTATCCGGCGAACAAGCAGAAGAACATGCCGAAGCCCGCAACGATGGCCGACAGCTCGCCACGATCGGCTTTGAGCAGGCGATGCAGGAACTCCGTTGGCGGCGAATACCGGCGCCTCAGATCATCCGCATCCTGAGCCATCCTCAGGACACCAATGCCGCGATCCGATCCTGATACTTGGCATCGGCGACCGCGCCCACGCCGGCGCCAAGGTTGTCGAGCATGTGCCGGGCCTTGGAAGTCGCCGGGATGACCGCGGTCACCGCGGGATTCGCCAGCACGAACTTAAGGAACAGCTGAGCCCAGGATCGGCAATCGATCTCGGCGGCCCAGGCGGGTATTTCCCGCCCAGGTACCGTATCGAATAGCCGGCCGTCGAGGAAGGCACGATTGACCAGCACGGCGACGCCGCGCTCCTTGCACAGCGGCAGTAGCCGCTTTTCGGCGGAGCGCGTTGCGGCGGAGTAATTCACCTGGACGAAATCGATGCGCTCGGCCTGGACGATCCGGGCGAGCTCGTCGTGGGCGTGATCCAGATAATGCGTGACGCCGACGTAGCGTACCTGGCCGGCCTGCTTCAGCTCGCGCAGGAACGCCAGGTTCTCGCGCCAGTCGACCAGGTTATGCACCTGCAGGAGATCGACCTTGTCGCTGCGCAGGTCTGCCAGCGAACCGTTCCACTGCGCGCGCGCGCCCGCGCCTGCACTCGCGGAAATCTTGGTGGCGAGGAAGGCGCGTTGGCGCCAATCGCCCTGCTGCAGCAGATCGCCGGTCACGGGCTCTGCGCGGCCGTAGCTGGGCGCGGTATCGATGACGCTGCCGCCGCCGTCGAACAGCAGCCGCAGCACCTCGACCAGCGGCGCGCGCTCCGACTCGGTGGCGCCGACGTCGAAGGTGCCCGACGTGCCCATGCCGATCACCGGCAGCTGTTCGCCGCTACTAGGGATCGCGCGCTTCTGCATCCCGGCCGGGGCGACCGACGGGCTCTCTGCCGCCCGAGTGTTCGCAACCGCCGCGAAGGCGGCCGCGCCGATTGCACCGATGAATTCACGCCGGTTCATCCGAAAGCTGCTCATATGTCCTCCTCCGCCGGTTTAGGCGTTGCTTACTTCGATGCTGCTCGGCCCCAGTCGTTCCGCGCAGGCTATGATCGTGCCTGCCCAGTCCCTTGTGCATTGCAAAAAGCTTTGCTATCTTTCAAATGTCACGCGAATGTCACGCACGTCATATACCGTACGTTTGTCGTGTGACTTGCACTTTCAGTTTAATACTGTTCGATGACCAACTAAGGGTATGAAATAGGAGTACCCATTAATCCAACTGCAACGACGGGAGAATACGCATGAAACGCCTAGCTCACTGCCAAAGCGTTACATGGACGTTTCGCTCTATCGCCACGATGGTGTGTTTGATTAGTAGGTTGACCGCCCTGCCGGCCCCCGTGTATGCCGCATCCAGCCGTTCAACCAACATCGCACTGACCCAGGGCGGTCAAAAGCTCGTTGCTGTGGGATTGACTCGCTGATGACGGTACACGGACGTGCCGCCATTCTCAACCCGTCACACGCGTATGGCCGGAGGTTATGCCGTTGGAAAAGCGCTGCTTCCTGGTTCAGCCACTGAGTAGTCGTTTACACAACCGTTTGTTTAAGGAGTTCTAGCTATGAATATACACACTGCAAAAGCCGTCTTCGTCCTACTCGCACTGACGATGCCGCTGGCGGTGCAGGCCGCTTTTCAGGCCGGCACAAACAAGGCCGACGTTCTGATCGGCCGCGATGACGACAATATAGACAATCCGGACATCCAACCGGCCGACAGCGACGTAAACCAGAGCCTGAACAACACCGACGTGCTGGAAGGCCGCGGCGGCAACGACGTGCTCATCGGCCTGCTCGGTAGCGATGTGCTGCGCGGCGGGCCGGGCGCCGACATCTTGATCGGCGGCACGGAGCAGGGCGTCGCGCCGAATAGCGATGTTATCTTCGGTGATAAGGGCAATGACATCAACATCTGGGCGCCCGGCGATGGCAGCGATGCGTTTGATGGCGGGGGTGCTCGGCGCGACGCGATGGTCTTCGGCGTGATCGATCGCGATGCCGATAACGTGCCCACGCTGGTCTCGGTCGGAGGGCCCCACAGGCGAACCGGCGTGCCGACGGCGGATGTAACCGGTTCGCCCGGCTTCTGCACATTGGAGCGGGTGGATGATCCCGAGCTCGGCTTTGATTTCCTGGTGCGCTTCTTCGTGCGCGCAACGGGCAATCTGGCCGTGACGGTACGTCAGCGGGATGTGGAGCAGGTCTTCTGCACGACCGAACCGGGCGGCACGATCACCTTTGCGGACCTGACCGACGCTTATCCCGAGTTCGTCGAGGTCTCGTTACACGACGTCAAGCGGCTGAACCGCACGGTGGCGCAGATCATACGCTAAGCTCAGTACGGGGACAGCCACAGCCAGGAGCGGAGACGGGAGACATCGGCGCTGCCCTCCGTCCGCCGGGTGCGGAGCACCGGTTAAAACGTCCACCTTTTGCGTAGAACGCAGGTATGACACGGCAATCGACGAAGCAAGACTAGACGAAATACGGGGTCAAGTCTCCCATCCTTCACGTTATGCAAAATGGGAGACTTGACCGTTCGCGGTAACAGCAGGGTATCTAGCGAGTTAAAGTCCCGTCCAAGGAGTTGTTCGTACGCCTTGGTAGCGTGAGGAAGCGGCGTTGGAGTGAGGTTATCGTGCGAGAAAAGCACCTACGCAAAAGCCGTATGGTCTACGCTGTCGGAGAGTGAGATTTTCATACCGAGGGTCGTTTAGTAGGGAAAGCTCTGGCATCCGAGCCGCGGGCAAACGGAACGCTCGCCCGCTGACGACGACCCTACCCCGCGTAGTTGAATGTCCTCCCCACGACGGTGGTCTTGTCTGCCAAGCTGAATCCGGTCAAGGCAAACTCGAACTCAATAATGTGGAAGCGCACCCGATCGCCGTGGGTAAGACTGATGGGCCCGACGACACGATAATCGTTGTAATTTCGGCATTGCTTTGCCTCCCATTTTCTTGTATACACCCGCACGCTTTCTTTAAATATCCTCGAAAACGAAAAAAATCTCTAGGAAGTTATGCAAAATGTCGGCTCCGTCACAAATCCGACCACCGGATGTAGACTTTACTGACAACCTAAGATTGGTCAATAGCCAGCCCGTATTGAATGGGGGCGGGAAGGTCAACTCCGGCTCCTTCGACGAGTGAGCGTTGTTCTATGGGTAGTGTTGCCGGTGCTCCTCGGCATCACAGCGGTGGTTCAAGCTTATGCCGCAGCGACCACACTGACCGCCGGCGGAAAGCATACGTGCGCGCTCCGCTTCGACGGCAGGGGCGTATGCTGGGGTACGCTAGCATCACCGCCGTTCAGTCACCACTTCGTCCAGCTCAGTGCTGGCTTTGAGCACACCTGCGGATTGCGCTCCGATGGTGCCGTGACTTGTTGGGGGCATAACGATCTTGGACAAGCAACCCCACCGAGTGGTGGCTTTACCGAAGTCAGCGCTGGCCAATCCCATACCTGTGGGATTCGCCCCGATGGCCGCGTGGAATGCTGGGGTGACAGAAGCTATGGACAAGCAACGCCCCCCCATGGCCTGTTCACCCACCTCAGCGCGGGGAGCTGGCACACCTGTGGGGTGCGCCCCGATGGCACAGTGAGGTGCTGGGGGAGCAATTGGTTGTTTTTTCGACAATCGACGCCTCCGCCCGGCAGTTTCGTCCAAATCGCTGCCGGCCAGTTGCATTCCTGTGGGCGGCGTGCCGATGGCAGCGCCGCTTGCTGGGGAAGTGATTTCTATGGTCAGAGCAGCCCCCCGCCCGGTGCATTCACCCAGCTTAGCGCGGGCCGCTACCACACCTGTGGGCTGCGGCCCGAGGGTCAGGTGGCCTGCTGGGGGAACAATAACTGGAAACAAAGCGATGTGCCGAACGGTGTGTTCATAGAAGTTGCCGCGGGCGGCTATCACAGCTGCGCGGTACGCTCCACCGGGCGGGTCGAGTGTTGGGGAGAAAACCGCGATAAACAGGCTAGCCCTCCTAGCGATAGCCTAGGTCTCGGACGTGTAAGCGCAGGCGGCTTACGCAGCTGTCAGCGGCAGAATAACGGTCACGTTCAATGCTGGGGATCCAACAAGGATGGGCAGGTAAAAGCTCCCGGACCGCCCTTCACGCGGATCAGTGCAGGGTACATGCACGCCTGCGGGCTGCGTCCCGACGGTAAGGTAGTGTGCTGGGGATCTGACTCAGATAGGCAAACCAGGCCGCCGGCCGGTAGCTTCATCCGGGTCAGTGCGGGATACCTGCATACCTGCGGGCTGCGCCCCAATGGCCGCGTAGAGTGCTGGGGGAACAGCCATTCCCACCAAGGAACGCCCACCGAGGATGCCTTTCGCGAGCTCAGCAGCGGTGGCGTACACACCTGCGGGCTACGCCCCGATGGCCACGTGCAATGCTGGGGGCTCAACTCAGATGGACAGGTAACCGCCCCCGGGGCCCTCTTCATGGAAGTCAGTGCGGGTGGCATGCACACCTGCGGGCTACATCCGGATAGGCACGCACAGTGCTGGGGGTCCAACTCGGATGGACAAAGCACACCGCGGGCCGGTAGCTTCGTCCAGGTCAGTGCGGGATACCTGCATACCTGTGGGCTGCGCCCCGACGGCCGCGTAGAGTGCTGGGGGAAAAACAACTATGGACAGGCGCTCGCCGCAGTGGGCGAGTTCATTCAAATCACTGCGGGCGGCTACCACACCTGCGGGGTACGCCCCAACGGCCGCGTCGCGTGTTGGGGCGATACTCGCGCTCCTTGATCGTCCCCAATACGAAACCTACCACAACTGTCAGAGAAGGTATTGACTAACACACGTCAATGCTCGGATCGCCGTGCCTGAGCCAAACGATTTTCCAGCTCTTGAAAACGATGTGTAGCCTCGTTAAGTGCCTGCCCTAGTTCCGTTTCCATCTTGCCTCTCGCCTTCTCCTTCTTTGAGGTTCGTGCTTTTTTTAACTCGCGCAGCGCCTTGATCACTTGCCTGTCCTGAGGCTTAATCGCCAAGGCCTGTTCTAGGTTGACTTGCGCCCGCTCCCAATCGCCCCTCCGGCGAGCCGCTTGCGCCCATGTTTCATACTGTCCTTTGATTCGCTCAATGCCCTCGGCGGCGCCCTGATGTCTGGGAACCAGTGCTAAGACCGCCTGATAGCTTTCATACGCCGCGTTTCCCGCGGGTGTGGTTAAGTGCTCTGTTGCCATTTGCGCCTTTGCCAGAGCCAAGAGTTTGGACACACGCTCCTTCTCACTCAACGCCGTGGCTGCGTGCTCACTGTCCCGTGAGGACACCGCCCCGGTTTCCGACGCCTGTTCGCCAACGATAGGCCCCACCCTGCTGGTCAAGGGTGCGGTGTCCTCTGCGTCCGCTACGATCTTCTCGGCCGAGGATCCAGCCTCATCGGCAACAGTTTCAGCCCTCCTCGCGGCCACGGCCGACTCCCCGCCAGGCCGTACAACCTCTGCCTCCCCCAGGGGGCCTTCCGATGAGGCTTCGGGCACTAAGAGCGCCTGAAGAGCTTCTCCGACGTCGTCTTCACCTGGCGGTAGCCTCTGAGCAGGGGGCGGCTCCCGCTGTGACTCCCTCTGGGCAACGCTGCGTTGTACAGAGGGTCGGGTGGCCGTGCTCTCATCCTTAGCCTCAGACAGGCGGCCCCCAGGGGTAGGCACGCCCGAGCCGCTCGAGGTTGGCGAGAGCCACTCCTTGATCACTGATTCGTTCAGCCGCCAAATCAATACCGCAAACACCATGAGGAATGCCACAAGACCCATTGCGATGGACACACGCCGCCGCGGGCGGTCCCCGCGAATGAACTCTTCGAGGAACTGCTCTATGGTGGGCGTTCTTTTATCTCGCTCAAACGACAGCCCGCCGCGCAGGGCCTTCCATTGCCCTCGGGTCAGTTCCGCACATTGCTCGACCGTTAGTCCGGCCTCCCGCGCCTCTATCGCCGATTTGTAGGCGAAAGGATGCGCGCCACTCAGCAATTCATACGCCGTGCACGCCAAGGCGTATACATCGTCGCGGGGATCAGGTTCCCACCCCTCTAGAATGTCCGGGCTGGCGTAGGCGGGGCTCACTGCCTCGAACGAGCACTCCCTCGAGGCCGCCTCCTCGGGATCGCGAAACGTACGCGCAATCCCAAAGTCGATCAGCTTGACCTCACCCGCCTCGGTGAGGAACACATTGCCCGGCTTAAAATCGCAGTGCACGATCCCCTGGCTGTGTGCAAAGCCCAACGCCTGCCCCATGGCATCGACGATGCGCAGCGCCTCCCCTGGCGGCAGGCCCTTGAAGTCGTCATGGCGAATACGCTGCGTCAGCGGCTCACCGTAGAGGCACTCCATGCTCATATACGCGATGGGGCCCTCGCGGTGAAACTCATACACCCTAACGATATTCGGATGCACTAGCCTCTGGCAGCGCTCGACCTCCAGCTGCAGCGCCCCCAGTCGCTCTGAGTCAGGCGCAAAGCGCGGGTTTAAGATCTTTACCGCCACATAGGGCTCGCGATTATCGAACACCAGCTTGCGCCGATCCAGCGCCTTGTATACCGTGCTCATGCCCCCGGCGCCGACGCACTTGATGAGCTCAAAACGCCCGTTGAGCAGGGCGCCCTCGCCTACACTGCCGCCACTTTCCTTAATTAAAGCCACTCATCCTCTCCCGTCAACGCGGTTCCCTCGGGAGGACATCCGGCTGTGTCCCGGCGACGCTCACCTCCGTGCCGATACCCACCTCTCTGGCGATTTGCTTAGTGCTATGCATAGTCTTTGAGTCCTGAAAAGGGAGGAAGCGATCCGCTTGAATTTCACATTCTACGATGCCGCAAAACTTAAAATGATGTCATTAAATCCGATAACAGCACTTCTCGCACCCTTACCCGAGAGCCTTATTGATGAGGCGAGGAGTTATGGTATTGTATCGTTTATCCCTATGCGATACGGCGAGTGAGAGGGGGGTTCGCTGAATGCGTGAGGGCCCTTAGCGGCACAGGTTGCTGAACTAACCCGCTTTAGCTTCCAAAAATTAAAGGGGGGTAGGGACCATGCAACGTTTAGTCCGCCGGTGCTCGGGGTTATTGTTATTCGCCGGTACCGCATTAAATGCTTTAGCTATTTCCACTCTAGCAGCCGCGCCACCCGCTGCCAGCGAATCCGACACTGCGCCCAGGGACACGGTGTTGGTGCTGGACAACTCCGGCAGCATGAAGCCCCTCGACCCACAGTTCCTGAGCAAAAAGGCGGTGGAACGGTTTGTTGAGGGCATGCCGGATAACGCCCGGGTCTCCCTCGTGATCTTTGACGAGCAACTCCTGGCTAGCCCCTTAGCGCTTGTCCCGGATCGCGACGCGAGGCGGGTCAGGCGAGTCAACCTGGCCCAGCTTAACTATCGGGGCCCTTGGACCAACACACCCGCGGCGGTGGAGCGGGCCATCCAAGAGCTTAAGATCAACGGACGGTCGGGGGCTGCCAAATCGATCGTGTTATTAAACGACGATGTAGTCGATACGGGCCGTAAGGCCCGAGATCTTAAACTGACGCGGTGGTTGCGTGAGACGCTGACTCGCGACGCGGCCGAGACCGGCATCAAAATTTTTACGATTTCTCTATCTGGCCGCTCTGATGTGGAGTTGCTGCAAGAAATCGCACAGCGCACCGGTGGGCGCTATTTCCTGGCCCAGCAGGCTGCGGATGTAGCCGGTGTATTTGCACAGGTCGCGGATACTTTTTTTACCGAGGACGTAGTGCAACTACCCGTCGAGCCGAAAGCTAAACAGCCCGTCGAAGCAAAGCCGGAGCCTCCACAGGCGGTTCCCCTTGAGCTTGACCCAGCGCCTTCTAATCTAGCCAAGACCGTCTCGCCACCGGGAGTGGCTGAAAAGACACCGCTACCGCCGACCACCGACACCACCTCATCCGAACCGATCGAGAGCGGGAGTGCCATCGTAACCGAAGGGGCTCAAACCGCAACTACCCCCGCCACCGAATCTGCTCAGACCGAGCGTACCACCGCGGCCGCTCCTCCTTCTGTCGTCGCCCTCGAGCCGCCTGCATTTAGCATCGTGGCGCTGGTGCTCGTTGGGGGGATCCTCGTGCTGATCGGGGTACTTCTTCGGACCCGCAAGTCCAAACCGGCTTTAAAGTCGCCGCCCGAAGCGCAGCTGCCCCAGGCGTTCTTATACGATCTCAGTGGCGTCACCGGGTGCGAACGTCACGAACTGGGTGCGATTACCCTCATCGGACGCGTTCCGCCCAGTGAACGCGTTACCCATATCGTAATCAACCGACCCTCTATAGGCCGTCGCCACGCGGTCATAGAACGCGAGCATCACGGTTTCTGGCTAGTCGATCAGAACAGCAAAAACTGCACGTCCTTGAACGGTTATACAGTCATCCGCCCGGTCTGCCTCACCCACGGTGACCGGGTGCAATTCCACGATTTCGCGTTCGAGTTTTCCTTGGCTGGTATGGCTTTAGCCGATGCGACGGTGGCAGTGAAAGACTTGACCTTAATTAAGTCGAGCCCGCTCGCCGAAGCCGAACAGAGGATGATGGGCCAACGTGGCCGGTATGCGGGGCCTCCGGTCCAAGCCAAGGCCCGTAAAGCCGCCAGTCCCAACGACACGGGTCGTCGTTTGGGAACCGATAAAGGCAAGTTTGATGCAGACGACCTGGATTCTGATCTTCTTCGAATGAAGCCCGTTTTTATCCGGATAGACGACACCCTACCCGATCAGCAGGCTGCACAGAAATCGCTGGACGACTACTTCCGGGATGATGCGGGTGCCAAGTGATGGGCCGTCGCTCGGCCCGCCCAACAATTCTACGGACAAGCCTATTTTTCAAGCAAATAATCCTCGATCACCAAGGCATCCATTCCCGTGGTAAAAAAAACCGCCAATGCGTCTTCAACGGTGTGGACCATCGGCTTACCCATGATATTAAATGACGTATTGAGCAGGAGCGGTATGTTCGTCAAGCGGTGGAAAGCCTCGATGAGTGCGTGAAAACGGGCATTCCATTCCCGTTTCACGGTCTGCAAGCGCCCGGTGCCGTCCACGTGTACCACCGCCGGCACTTTTGCACGCACTTCTTGCCTGAAGCGCAGCGTTCGCTCCATGTACGGGGACTCCTGATAGTTCTCGAAATACTCCTCGCCGTACTCGTGCAAGATAGCCGGCGCGAAAGGCCGGAACTCCTCGCGGAATTTTACCTCCCGGTTTAATCGATCTTTCATCTCGCCCAAGCGCGGATCGGCCAAGATTGAACGGTTACCGAGCGCGCGCGGACCGAATTCCGCACGCTCCTGGATCCAGCCGAGAATTTTTCCTTCGGCAAGCCGCCTGGCCGCCTCCAAATGCACCGTTTCGGGAAAATGGCGTAAGGTCCGTAGACCGCTCCACCTTGCCACGTTCGTCAGGGTCTCGGCCGACAGCCGAGATCCGAGATAGGGTGAGAACAATCGCTGTCGGGCCTTGCGCGGCCCCACTGTCTTCCCGTGGGCGAGTAAAGCCGCGCCCACGGCGTTGCCGTCGTCGGCGGGTGCGCTAGGGATATGCAAACGCTTAAACGGTGTGCGTTCAAAAACCCGGCCCGCATAAGATGAGTTCAGTGCACAACCGCCGCTAAGAACGAGGTTGTCGACGCGGGTTTCTTCGTAGAGATTCTGCAACAACTCGTCCATGATCTCAGAAAAAACCCGCTGCCAGGTATGGGCGAGATCGGCGGCTTCTAATGCAGATGCGCCTTCGGCCCGCCGATACCTGCAAAGCCGCGTAAGCGCTGCGCGAAGCTGACGCATCGGTGGGTAGCTCAAGCCGCATCCGGCGACCTTGATCATCGGCCTTAGCAAGCGATAGAGCTCTTCGTCGGTGCGGCCATAGGGCGCGAGACCCATCACCTTCCACTCCTCCCCGCCGAAGCTCGAGAAACCGCATAACTCCGTGATGAGCATATAAAACCCGCCCAAGCTTTCCGGGCCTTGGTGGCGGGACAAGCGATGCAGACGCCCGTTCCTATATGCGTAGCAGCTTATCGAGCCCTGCTCTCCGGTACCATCGACGATCATGCACACGGCCTCCGAAAACGGGCTGCCGTAACAAGCATAGGCCGCGTGCGTGAGGTGATGGTCGAAATTCAAGAAGCGAAGCTTGCGATTTCCAAAGCGATGCCGCATGACGAGCGCAAGGTTAGCCCCGGCTTTGAGATGCGCGCTCCGCACGCACAGCATGAGATGATAAAGCTGGTAGCGCCGCATCAGCAGCGTGCGCGACCAGCCGTCGAGCGGGGCGCGCGGGAGCCAGCCCGGACTCAGCAGGCCGAGCCGGCTTGCCACGCCGGCCAGAAACGGGAGGCGGCTCGCGCGTGCGCTCCACGAGCGGGCGATCGTAAATTCGGCGTCTTGCTCGCAATACTCCTTGATGAGATCGGCGATCCTAAATAAATGATCAGGCTCCGCATTGATCGCGCGTTTATTTTGCAGGAAGCGTTCGGCCGCCTCGGCGAATACGATCTCGCCCTCCGCATCCACGATGGCCAGGGCCGGATCGTGGAAAGTGGTCGCTAATCCGATGTAATACGGCTTCATCCTACGACACGATACGCACGGCTTCCTTAGAGTTTGTGAAAAAACCTACTGCGCTCGGGATCTCGCGTTCCGGCGGTGCTCGGAATCCTCATGTATTTCAACATACACTGCGGTTGCTGCGCTCCGGCGGAAAGCCAGGGCCAGGGAATGGCCCTGTTTGGCGCGCCGAGGATGCAACACGACCTCCCTTCGCTCGCGACGGTTTTTTCACAAACTCTTAAGTGACCCACCGCCGTTGTACACGCTTGAGCCCGAACCTGGAGACGAAGCGGATCAAGAGGTCGAACCACGTTTTCGCGGCCACGACCCGCAGGGATACATAACCGCGCCATACCCGCCGCCAGTGCCGCTGCACTTCTCGCTCTCCATAACTCGCGCCCAGCTCGTCGAGATAGGTGCCAATCGCCGCCTTGGCCAGTGCCGCATGACCACTCGCGAGGTTGTCGCTCGCGATGTGGACAGTGATGATGCGCGGATCGATGCGCCAATAGCTCAGCTCATCGACGAGCCCCATGTAAAATGCACCGAGGCCGCTCAGCTCGATGGCTAGATTGAGCCCGAGCAACTCCGGCAGGAACGTCCGAGGATATTGGGAGATGGACAGCAAATACAGCGGGAGCTCGAATATCGACGAAGTAAATTTACCATAGCGAATGAACTCATCCGATGAGACTTCCGGAAGATCGATGCCTTCCGATCGCAACAGCTCGCGAAAAATAGCGGCGTGACTCGCGTCGTGGTCCCCGCCACCCACCTCATCGGCGTAGATCTTAACTAAACCCGCCGCGATCCCTGGGTGGCATGCGTAGAGGCAGCCGACGTTGCGCAGCCAGCACCCATCGACGAGGATCAATGGCGCCAGTTGCACGAATAGCCACAGATACTCCTCTCTGGACAGGCGCGGCGGAGGGACAAAGGGCCGATAGGCATCCACGGCCTCGCGATAGCTTACCTCGATCCTATGTTCGAACGCAGCGCGGCTGTACTCGAAAGGACGTAATTCCGGATAAAGCCGGGACAGCCACATGGCCCGTCGTGCGCGGGCGAGACAACGCGCGACGTAGTGCTTCGCCGGGCGGACAGACTCGGGACAGCGTTCCACGTTGACCAGTTGATAATAAAGCAGCCGTTTGTCCAGGCGCACCGACCTTGCGTCTTGGGCCGGGCTCGCCGATGCGCTCTCAGGCTCGCCCACACCCGTGCCAGGCCACGGGCCGGTGTCATCCCCTCGGCCGTCGTCGCGCGCCTGCGGTTCTACGTTGCCTCGGGGGACCGGACCGCCCGTCGATCTCAATGTGCGGATCCATTCGACCACAATTCCGATCTCTTCCTCGGTAAATACCCGAAACATCGGCCCGCGTGCCGAGATCAGATCTGAAATCAAACGGCTGCTCTCGGGCGCCGCGGCATTCACATAGGGTGATTCCGCGAGGGCGTTCAGTAATCCCTCGAGATCAGGATATTCACCGCTAAACCACTCCTCGATCCGCCGCCCCCCGAGCAGTTTATCGCGGTGATGCCCGCGCGCGTACGGCAATTTGCGTGCGATGATCTCAGCCGCACGCTGACGCGGACTCGATCGCAAGTCTTCTCCCAAAGTCATACTTCCTTCATTGCCATGCGCGACCGCCTACCCAGGGACCACGGATCTGCCCCTAAAAGTGGCGCGTGTTATACTAATCTAAGCATATAAAGCATCGTTGCCACGCACTAACGCAGCTAAGTACAAAAGTTACCCGCGACGGCGCAAGAGCCATTATCAAGCGCTGCGCGGGTAAGGCAGGAGCACCTCATGGCCGGCAATGTCCGTTTAAACCTAACACAACGTCTGCAGCGCTTAGAAAGCCATTTAGCGCAAGAAAACCCGATCCTGCTCGATGTGGTCAAGAGCTTCCGGACGTTGGACGCCGTCGCCTACCGCATGGGTCTGCTCGATCTTGGGGACTCCTACGCCACCCGCGTGCCTTGGTGGCCCCTGCTTTCGGTACTTGGAACGTTTTCCTCGGGCAAGTCTACGTTTATCAACGATTATCTACGCTACAAGCTGCAACTCACCGGCAATCAGGCGGTAGACGACAAGTTTACTGTGATCTGTTTCAGCACCGACGCTACGCCCCGGATCTTACCGGGCCTCGCGCTCGACGCCGATCCACGCTTTCCGTTTTACAACATAAGCCGCGACATCGAAGCGGTGGCCCAGGGCGAAGGCCGGCGTGTGGATGCCTATCTGCAGCTCAAAACCTGTCCGAGCGAAGCTCTCCGGGGTAAGATATTAATCGATTCCCCCGGATTCGACGCGGATCTGCAACGGACTTCGACCTTGCGGATCACGAACCATATCATCGATCTCTCCGATCTGGTGCTGGTGTTTTTCGATGCCCGGCATCCGGAACCGGGGGCAATGAAAGACACCCTCCAGCATCTGGTCGCCGAGACCATTAGCAGGCCCGACTCCAACAAGTTTCTGTTTGTGCTCAATCAAATCGATGCGACCGCCCGCGAAGACAATCCCGAAGAAGTCTTCGCGGCTTGGCAACGCGCCTTGGCGAGCGCTGGATTGACGGCCGGACGTTTTTACCGCATTTACAACCTGGAAGCGGCCAACCCGATCGACGATGATAATCTGCGGCAGCGATTCGAGCAAAAAAGGGGCGTCGATATGGCGGAGCTCGTCGGCCGGATGCAACAGGTCGAGGTGGAGCGCTGCTACCGTATTATCGGTGTCCTGGAAAAGACGGCTAAGGCCATCCAAGAGGATTTCGTGCCGAGGATTAGCGCGACCAAACGAAAATGGAAACTACGCGTTTTGCTGTTGGACGCGCTCGTCTACGGATTTGTATTCAGCTTACTCCTGGCATCGGGTATTTCCGCCGGGTGGTGGGCCGATGGTTCTCCTGCGTGGCTGCAAAACCTTCCCGATTTCCTCCAACTCGCTGGCGCCGCGGTGGTGATCGGGCTTTTAGTTTACCCTCATTTTGCGTTGCGCCAACTCGCCGCCAAGACCGTCATCAAAGGACTGCGACGAGAAGCCTTATCCCAAGAAATCAAAGACTCCTTGATACGCGGGTTCAGGCAAAACACGCGCTTTATGTGCTCGCTTTTTCGTACGACGCCCGTGGGATGGGGGCGACGGTCTCAGCGCGGCATTATCCGCGTGCTCAGCGACGCCGACCGCTACGTCGAGAGCCTCAACGACCGCTTCGCCAATCCCTCCGGTCACGAGCCCGCCGGCTCGGCCTCACAAGCAACGCTTCCTGCGGATCATGAACCCGCGAACGAGCGAGCTCAGCGCGGCAACGCTATCCCCGGCTCGCTGGAAATCCCGACAGTCTCGCAGGTGGCGGACACCAAGCGCTACGAACACGGCGCGAGAATGACGCCCGCGGACGATAGCGATCCACAGCGCCGAAGCGCGCGCCGCATCATTCACTTTGAGGAACCTCCACCGGTTCGCCGCCGGAAATAGGACCATCTGCCACTATTGTTATTCGGCCTGCTTGGCGGTCACTTCGGCGAGCTTTCGTTCAAGCTCGGCCTTCATTTGTTCCAAGCCTTCCGTCGCGGGATCGTCCGGTCCCTTCCGGTTCGCCAGCATACGGTTAACCCCCTCGAGTGATTTCCTGACCTGCTGCTCTTCTGAGAGATCCGACGATTCGCCGCAGGCGGCGAGCGTTACCCCTAGGCATCCAAGAGCTATAATTTTAGCCGTTCCTCGCATATTCTCCACCCTCAAAAAACCCCGGCAACACCAGTTGCCGGGGTTCAATTACTACGCGTTTGTATCTCAGGGCAAGCTGAAGACACTCAACACACCGCCGAGACGCGTATAGCTACTCAATCCCTTATACGCGCCTACCGCGCCTAAACCCTCGGTATCCTCGATGAGACCGGCGGCCATGCCGATACCCGCCCAACCGCCAACGCCGGAGAGCACGCCGACATACTGCTTATCCTTGTGCGTCCAGGTGTTTAGATTGCCGATGATGCCGGAAGGGGTCTTGAACTTCCAAAGCTCCTTACCGCTCTTGGCATCGATGCACTTGATATAACCGTCCAGGGTTCCGTAGAAAACCACGTCACCCGCCGTGGCCAGGGCGCCGCTCCACACCGAGAAGCGCTCCGGAATCGACCATTTGATCTTACCGGTGCCGGCGTCCCAGGCGATGAAATTACCCAGGTTGTTGGTCCCATCGCCCGTAACCTTGCCCGCCGGAAACATATTGAGCACCGCGTTGACATAAGGCTGACCCGCGGTGTACTCGCCGCCGCTCACCGGCTCGTAATCCATGCACAAATGGTTCGTGGGCACATAGAAGAGCCCCGTGCGCGGCGAGAAGGCCGCCGGTTGCTGGTCCTTGGTCCCGAGCGCCGCCGGACAGATGTTGGTGGTGTTGACGTCTTCGCCGTTCTTTTGGGGGCTGTACCGGGCCACCACCTCCGGCCGGCCGGTCTTCATATCGACGTGGGTAGCCCAGTTGACGGAGGGATCATATTTTTCGGCCACGAGCAGTTCGCCGGTGACCCGATCCAGCGTATAAGCGAACCCGTTGCGGTCGAAATGCACGAGGGCTTTGCGATCTTCGCCCTTTACCTTGATATCCGCGAGGATCATTTCGTTGACGCCGTCGAAGTCCCATTCATCGTGGGGCGTCATCTGGTAGACCCACTTGGCGGCACCGGTGTCGACATCGCGCGCGAAAATGGTCATCGACCACTTGTTGTCGCCGGGGCGGACAACGGGGTTCCAAGTACCCGGGTTACCGGAACCGTAATAGACCAGGTTCAGCGCTTTATCGTAGGTATACCAGCCCCAGGTCGTACCGCCGCCGGTCTTCCACTGATCGCCTTTCCAAGTCTTAAGGCTTGAATCCTTGCCGACGGGTTTGCCCAACTCGGTGGTCTTTTCCGGATCAATGAGCATCTGGTCATCGGGTCCCGTGCTGAACGCCTTCCACGCCAACTTACCGTCTTTGATGTTGTAAGCCGCGAGGAAGCCGTGCACCCCGAACTCCCCGCCGCTGATCCCGGTAAAGACCTTGTCCTTAATGACATGGGGAGCATTGGTGGCCGTCGCTCCCTTCTTGGGATCACCGTTCTTGACCGACCATACTTTCTTACCGGTTTTGGCATCGAGAGCCACCAACACGGTGTTTGCCTGTTGCATAAAGATCTTGCCGTCAGCATAGGCCACACCGCGATTAACCGTATCGCAGCACATAACCGGGACGGTCTCATCGTAGTTTTGCACCGGGATGTATTCCCACACGACCTCCAGGTTATCCAGGTTTATCGCGAAAACGTTGTTGGGGAATGGCGCATTGACGTAAAGCGTATCGTGAGCGAGGCCGGTCGCACTGCCCGGGAGCACCAGCGGGCCGCCTTCGTGCCCACGCAGGACACCGGTCGAAAACGTCCAAGCCGCCTGCAGCTTCGAGGCGTTCGCGGCGTTTATTTGGTCTAACTTCGAATAGCGCTGAGCCCAAAAATCACCATTTTGCATCACCCAATAATTCGGGCTGTCTTGCAGCTTGAGCAGCTCATCATTGGCGAGTGCCATAACCGGTACGGCCGTGGCGATTGCTGCTAAGAGCATGCCCTGAAAACGCGTTTTTCTCATGACCTCCTCCTTCCAATGTTATGTCGATCTCTAGTTCTTATTCTCCAGGCGCCTCAGAGATCGCAAAGGCGCAAGGAGTGAATGCCATAATTCCCTGCCACGCTCGGATAGTGTACACTCGGTTGGTAGTGATTATACGCAGTTGCCCGTTGTTGTTGGGAAAATTATAACGAATCGAGTCGATTCATCAACAAGTTAAGCGGGGAAGCGACTGCGCGGTTCTAATCGATTCGCGCCCGTTGGGAGTTACCGCCTCCCCGCGGTCTTGCCGGATACCCGCGCACCCCGGAAGAAACAGGTACGAGCAGCGGCCCGCTCCGCTTCCTCTAGCCGTGCCACGAGCGCCTTGCCTCTTTGTGAATCCCGAAACAGGCCCCCGCGCTCCCCCGGCATCGCGCGAAAGCTGCGAAAAGTGGTCGCCTCTACGTAATCATCGAAGCGGATCGCTACGGCGATCGCATCGATTTCGCACGCACACGCATAGAGATTATCGACCGTCTGCCCTCCCTGCTTGGCCATGCAGGTCAGCACCCGATCGACCCGATCGAGCGTTGGATAGTCATGGGCCTTTGAGGCGCCCGACAAAGTCACGCCGAGGATCAGGGCCAGGCTCAGATTCATGTGATTCTAGGCTGGCACGACGCCTTGCGCCACGAGATGATCGATAATCCGTTGAACGCAACGCTCGACCGGTTCTGCCCCCGAGTTGATGCGTAGCTCCGGATTTTCAGGTTCCTCATAGGGCGCTGATATTCCCGTAAACTCTTTGATCTCCCCGGCCCGCGCGCGGCGATACAAGCCCTTGACGTCGCGCTGTTCGCAAACCTCGATCGCGCACTCACAGTACACTTCGATAAAATCTCCCGGCCCAACCAGCTTTCGCGCCCGATCCCGATCGGCGCGATACGGCGAGATGAAGGCCGTCATCGCAATCACCCCGGCATCCATGAAGAGCTTGACCACCTCCCCGATGCGGCGGATGTTTTCGACCCGATCCTGGGGTGAAAAGCCTAAATCGCCGCATAATCCGTGGCGGATATTGTCCCCGTCACACACATAGGTATTGCATCCCATCGCGAACAGGCGGTCCTCCAAGGCATGGGCAAGCGTCGATTTGCCGGACCCCGATAACCCGGTCAGCCAAATGATCGCGCCTTTATGCCCATTGCGCTGCTCCCGCCGCGGCCGGTTAATTGTTGCCTCATGCCATACGGTATTGCTGCTTTTGCCGGCGATTACATCGGATGTGTCGTTCATGTGCCTTATCCTAGTCGTACTTGATGTACTTGAAGCGCGGATCCTCCGGCGTCCCCTCAAGCGCACTGCCCTCTTCCTTGCCGGGCTGCCACATCACCACTTGTTCGATTTTTCTAGCGAGATCAAAATCTTTATTGGTGATGCCTTTGGCCGCGTGGTTCATGAGCTTTACGATAACGAAGGCATAGGACACAGTGAGGTCGGGGTGATGAAAAGCCGCTTCCGCCAGGTGCCCCACGGTGTTGACCACCATGAGCGTGCCTTTCCAGCCCGACGTCTTATATTTGCGCCTGATCCAACCCTCTTCCAGATACCAATGCGGGAGTTCCTCCTTGAGCCTCGCTTCGACTTCTTCATCGGTATACGTTTCTTCGTGTTGCTTAATTCGCCAGCCCATCACAGGTCTCCTCGCGTGTAATAGTCGCTCCCGGTATTTTAACCCTATAAGCGGAGATGCGCATGCGAATATGTTTCACGCGCCTAGGGTCGAGCGCGCCGGTGCGCCGGTGCCGGTCGCACAACACCCCTCGGAATCCGAGATAATCCGCGCCGAGAGCCATCAGCGGCTCAATATCGTTAGTTTGCAGCGATCCCGCGAGTCCCGCAAACAGCCCAAGCCGCCGGCATTCTTGAACGAAGGCCGCAAGCTCAGCTTCGTCGAGGTAGGCGCGCAGACCCGGGCCGCGCTTCTCGGCCGTATCGACCATGGCGCCCACCAGCCCGTGATCGGCAAAGGCGCGCAGGGCCGCAACCGGACTGCTTTCACGGTCGGCGAACAGCACCGCGACCACTCGCGCCCCCCGCTTTACTTCCTCTTCAATCGCAGCGAGCACGCCGGCCCGGCGATCGCACTCAAAAAACCCGACCTTGACGAAAGCGACGCCGGTGGCAGCCGTTTCCGCCACGGCGCGCCGCACCCGCTTGGGAATCGCCGGAAGATCGCCTGTTGTTGCGCTCACCGGCCGGCGCGCCTCGACCCACGCGACGACCTCACGCATGGTCGCAAACGACACGGCGCCGAGGGCACCTCGCGAAGGCGCCTTCAGATCGATGATATCCGCGCCTTCGTGAAACGCGGTCCTGGCCTCGGCGATCGATTGGACGCTCGCCAGAAACCCGGTCATGCGACATCGCCTAGGCCGCGGCGAAAGGCCTGCACGCGCTCCATCAGCCATGCCCAGGCCTCGCGCTCGCGCTCACCCGCGGTTTTGTCAATCGCGGTGCGCAGGTAATCAATCTCGGCATCGACCTTGGCCGCGGGCAAGCGGGACAAACGGCTGACCAGGATCGCCGCTTCGATCACGGCTCCCTGAGCGCGATTGAAACCTTGGAAAGCCCGATGCGCCTGTTCGTGCACGACCTCGCAGACAAACCTTGGCCGCAGCTCATCGGACTCCACCCGTAGCGCTCGGACCTCGATATGCGCCAGGGTATCCGCCAACCGGCAGCCGTGAATCGAAACGACCGGCGCCGTCGGCCACGAGCGCCGGCCGGTTAAACACCCGGCGATTATCGCGACATTGTCAGTCAGATTGAGCACCGCCTCGCCGCGACGCTCCAGATTGGATAAAGTCCGGCACGGGCGGAACGGCGCGATGATGACTCGCGGCCCCTCATAGTGAAATCCCATCGGCGCGATATGCGGGCTCGCGTCTTCGTTCAGCGTCGTGATTACGGCTTCAAGAATCATCCTATGCGCCTACTTTTTCGCTTTCCCGAGCGTGCTTCCGGACGGTTTGTAGGCGTGCAGCGCGTGGGGATCGCGCCGCGCCGACTCCCGCGCCGCGCACCCCCACCGGAGCGGCTCGTCCTGCATGTAACGTTTTCCCAGTTGCCAGGCCAGTTGTGCGCGCGCCAGCTCGACCCCCATATAAAAAGCATGCGGCGCATCGCTCTCCAATTCTTTCAGATGCGGAAATAGATCAAAAGGGTCGCGTGCCGTGACCATCCCGTCGCGATTGTATACATGAATGCCCGCCTCGGAGACCTGGACGCGATAACTGGGATCGCGGATCTCCTTGGCGGTCTCGGCGATCTCCATCTCCGAATACGGAAACGGCTTGCGATCGTGGATCGTAAGCAGCGAGCCGTCATAATCTTTAGGCAGGCTGGTGTCCTCGCGGGCGGCAAACATGATCCGGCGCCCGACGTCGAGTTCCCGGACCACCGATCGCGCGTGCGCGCTGACCTGGGTCGTCAACAGGTTATCGATCCGCAATTCGGACAGGATCCCCAGCATGAAAGCATTAAGGCCGGTGGTATCGGCGTCGGTAAGCTCGGAGAGATTACCGGTTCCCATCATAATCTCGATGCCGGGATAACGTTGTCTTAATTGGCTATAGCGTACCAAGGATTCCGTCAGGCCGAAGTGTATGGGGTCGAGAACACTGTCGGCGAGAAACGGTTGGCCGCGCGCGAGCATGACATCGATGGCCCGGTAGAGTGAATCCAGATCTCCCGCGCGTTCCGGAATCAACACCGGCACGGCGTCGGCATCACGGGCAAGATCGACGGTGCTTTCCTTTAGGCTCAGCAGATAGTGGGCGCCTGACCGCGCTCCGCGCAGAAGATCATCGGTCTCCAAGGAATCGACGCTGATTTGATAGCCGCGCTCGCGCAGCGCCGCGATCGACGCTTCGAGGTGCGGGAAAGGCACCGCCGGCAAACAACCGAGATCGATGACATCGGCGCCATCTCTCACGTAAGCATCGGCTTGTTTGATGATCGCCTCGATCTCCATGCGGGGCGCATCGACGATTTCCGCGAAAATCCGGATCGCGTAGCGATCGAGCGGCCGGGCTTTGGCACCTTGGCCGAAAAAGGCAGGCAGATCTTTCATCTCCTCGGGCCCCCGCAGTACCGGGATCCCGAAGCGGCGCGAGCTTTGATCGAGATCCCCCGCACACAAGCCGGGCACGATGATGCGGTCGATTTCATCCACGTTTTGCAAGCGGCGATTGATCATCTCGGCGCTCATCAAGGCCGCCACATTCACCCCGATGTTTAATACCCGGTAGGTAAAATCCGCCGGTTGCATCGCCTGCAGGATCCGTTCGAGACCCCGCTCGGCTAGTTTCCCCGTCAAAAATAGGATCTGCTCCACGCCATTCCATCCGAGCTTTGCATTTCAGTCCCCCAATCATACGCGCTCTATGGGCGCAGGGAGAAAAATCACAGCCCGCACGCCGCGAGCGCCGTCGCTTGCGAGTCGGCCGTGCCCCGCTTTGGTGCGTACCGTGAGTCTACGCCCCAACGATGTGCGCGCGGACGCTTGGGGAAAATGTGAAACGACTGTTGTTTCAGTGAGTTATCGAAGCATCACGGGTTGGTATGGTGTTTGTGATGAACTAGGATCTTCCCAGGTTTGGAAACGGCGGGTGGGTCGCTTCCACGCACAAGTGGTTCGCGGAGGTAGGGTATGCAGACGAAAACACGCCTAGTAATCATCGGTAACGGCATGGTGGGCCACAAGCTCAATCGCCAAGGCGCAAGCGAGCCGCAACGGGGTCGTGGTCGGGGGCGGTTTGCTCGGTCTGGAGGCGGCCAACGCCTTGAAGCATCTAGAACTCGAGACCCCACGTCGCGGAATCGGCGAGTGCGGCGTTTGGAACAACCAAATCTTCGGACCGGTCGTGCCGGGGTATCAAATGGCTCAAGTCGCGGCAGCGGGATAGGCGTTAGGCGATCGTGACTGACCAAGCATTTACAGACGAACAAAAGCGCTATCTTGAAGGTTTCACCAGTGGCCTCCAGATCGGGCAGAAGCTGAAGTCGCCGGGGACCCTGCAGGCAATCGCGGAAGCCCCACAAATGGCGGCCGCTGTGCCGGTGGGGCCAGAGGCAACTCATCACCAAGCGCAGGACCGATTCCTCGCGCAAGGCAAACAGCTAGTAGCAGAGGAAAAAGCCAAAAGAGAGAAACACCCGCTGGATCGGTGGCAAGAATTCGTAAACAGGGCGCAAGCCGGCGAATTCCCTAAAGGCGCCGATGTGTTCTGCACCAAGTTTTTCGGCTTGTTCTATACCGCCCCGGCGCAAGATGCGTACATGTGCCGGCTGCGGCTGCCAAATGGGATATTAAACGCCCATCAGCTCCGCGGCGTAGCCGATCTGGCACAGCGCCACGCGGGGGGATATGCGCATGTCACCACCCGGGCCAACCTGCAGATCCGGGAGATCGGGGCCAGGGACGGGCCGAGCGTGCTCATGGGGCTCTACGAGCTTGGCATCATCAACCGGGGGGCGGGGGCGGACAATATACGCAACATCACCGGTTCCCCCACCGCCGGCATCGATCCCCAAGAGATCATAGACACCCGCCCTTGGGCACGCGAGCTCCATTACTACATCCTCAATCACCGCGAGCTGTACGGATTGCCGCGTAAGTTCAATATCGCGTTCGATGGCGGCGGCCGCATCAGCGTGCTGGAGGACACCAACGATATCGGCTTCGTCGCGGTGCGTGTCGGTGAGGGCAAGTCCCTGAAGCCACGGGTTTACTTTCGGCTCCAGCTCGGCGGCATTACCGGTCATCAGGACTTTGCCCGCGACACGGGTGTTATCTTGAAACCGGAAGAATGCACGAGCGTGGCCGCTGCGGTGGTCCGGGTATTCATAGAGTCCGGCGATCGCACCGACCGCACCAAGGCGCGACTGAAATACGTGCTCGATAGCTGGGGGCTGGATAGATTCATGGCGGAGGTGAAAAAACGGCTGCCCTTCGATCTGCAGCGCCTGCCTCTGGATGAATGCGAACCACGCGCGCCCATCAACAAACTGGGGCATATCGGTGTCCATAAGCAAACTCAGGAAGATTGCTATTACATCGGCGTCGTGCTCGAAGTCGGAAGGCTCAGTGTAGAGCAAATGCGAGGGCTAGCCGATGTCGCTGAGCTCTACGGCAGCGGAACGATACGGCTCACGGTTTGGCAGAATCTCTTGATTTCGGATGTAAACAGAAAACACCTCGGGGCCGCTAAGTCGGCGATCAAAGATCTGGGTCTAGATTTCTCCACCAACAACATTCGCGCGGGCTTGGTCGCCTGCACCGGCAACACAGGCTGCAAGTTCTCGGCCTCTAACACGAAGTACCACGCCACACAGATCGCGCAGTTTGTAGAGGAACGAATTAAGCTTGATCTGCCGATTAATATTCATCTGACCGGTTGCCACAACTCTTGTGCCCAACACTATATCGGGGATATCGGTCTGCTTGCCTGTAAGGTATCGGGAGGCGACGATGAAGAGGATACCGAGGGATACCACATCTATGTTGGCGGTGGCTATGGCGAGAGCCGACGCTTGGCCGCAGAGCTGGCGCGTAATGTGGTGGCAGAGCAGGCGCCTGCCTTCATCGAAAAGCTGTTGGCAGCGTATTTGACCCACCGTAAGGCTAAGGACGAAGGCTTCGCGGAGTTTGCCGACAGGCATTCCAAGGAAGAATTGCTCGATCTCATGAATCAGAAAACCGTCCAAGCCGCCTGAATAGGCCATGCCGATCAGCTTGATTCCAGAGAATGCCCCCTTTAGCCCCGCCCAACGCGCGTGGCTGGACGGCTTCTTCGCAGGCGTCTTGGGCATAGAAGAGAGCGTCACGCCAAACCTCGAGCCCGCCGCCGCCGTCGCGGAAAAGGAAGGTTACCCCTGGCACGATGACACCATGCCCATAACGCAACGCATGGATCTCGCCGCGGACATGCCGTACAGGCTTAAGCTGATGGCGGCGATGGGACAACAAGACTGCGGTCAATGCGGCTACCTTTGCAAGACCTATGCGGAGGCCATCGCCACCGGCGCGGAAAGTGATCTCACGCTGTGTGTGCCCGGGGGCAAAGAAACCCGCAAGATGGTGAAGGAGCTGTTTGCCAAAGGCCCTGACAAGGACGCTGTCTTGAGCCCTGCGCCAGCCGCGGCGCCCGGGGATAAATACAGCCGTAAGAATCCATTTAGCGCCAAAGCAATCGCCATCGCGCCCTTGACCAAGAACGGCTCGGTAAAAGAAGCCCGGCATGTCGCCATCGACCTCACAGGCAGCGGGATCGCGTACCAACCCGGCGACTCGCTAGGGGTTTTCCCTCACAATTGCCTGGCGCTCGTGCAGTCGATCCTGGAGGCACTGGCCGCAACCGGCGAGGAGCCGGTATTGCTTAACGGCAGCACGCTGTCGGTGCGCGCAGCATTGGCAACAGAATTCGATATCACCAAGCCGAGCGACGAATCGATCGAGTTTCTGGCGGAGCACGCCACGGATAGCGAACAGGCCGCCGCCTTGCGCGCGCTCGCAGAGGCAGGCGCGGACCAAGGCCAGGATCTGCTCGATATACTGGAAGAATACCCCTCGCCCCGCCCAAGAGCCGCGGACTTAGTGCCTAAGCTCGGGCGCTTGCAACCGCGGCTTTATTCGATCGCCTCCTCCTTGAGGGCACACAAAAACGAGGTGCATCTCACGGTGGGTATCGTGCAGTATCGGCGCAAGAAGCGCTTACGCAAAGGGGTTGGGTCAACGTATTTTGCCGACGCTTTGAATGCCGGTGACCAAGTCCGAGTGTATGTTCAGGCCGGATACAGTTTTCGACTGCCCCAAGACGGTGATGCCGCGATTATCATGGTAGGCCCGGGCACCGGTATCGCCCCCTTCCGTGCTTTCCTTGAGGAACGTGCGGCACTAGGCCATAAAGGAAAAAACTGGCTGGTTTTCGGCAATCCGCATTCGGCAACCGATTTCTTCTATGAAGAGGAGGTAGAAAGATACGTGCGCGGGGGTCTGTTGACGAAATTGGATACGGCTTTCTCGCGCGACCAGCAAGACAAGCTCTATGTCCAGCACCGGATGATTCAAAACAGCAAAACGCTGTGGGCCTGGTTGCAGGAAGGCGCCTATTTCTACGTCTGCGGCGATGCCACACGGATGGCGCCCGATGTGGATGCAGCCCTACATCGGATCGCGGTGCAGGCGGGGCAACTGTCCGAGGAAGGAGCGGCGCAGTATTTCAAAAAGCTTGCGGCCGATGGGCGTTACCTCAAAGACGTCTATTGAGCCCAACAGGAGGCAGCAATGAGTCATTTTCTCGACCGCCTGCGATTCTTCAAACGGGTCCAGGGCACGTTTTCGAACGGCCACGGCATCGTTACCAACGAGGATCGCCGGTGGGAGGACACCTATCGCAACCGCTGGCGCTTCGACAAGGTGGTGCGCTCCACCCACGGGGTCAACTGCACCGGCAGTTGTTCCTGGAACATCCACGTGAAGAACGGGCTAGTCGCCTTTGAGATGCAGGCGACCGATTACCCGCGCACCCGCCCCGATCTACCGGACCATGAGCCGCGCGGCTGCCAGCGCGGTGCCAGCTATTCCTGGTATTTATACAGCCCCCACCGGGTCAAGCACCCGCTCATCCGCGGCCGCCTCCTCGACCTCTATCGCGCCGAACGCGAACGCGGTCTGGACCCCGTCGAAGCCTGGACGGCGATCCAGGAGGACCCCGAGAAGCGCCGCCGGTACACCGGCGTGCGAGGCCTGGGAGGTTTCGTGCGCAGCGACTGGGAGGAGGTCACCGAGATTATCGCTGCGGCCAATGTCTACACCATACAAAAATATGGGCCGGACCGGGTGATCGGCTTCTCGCCCATCCCGGCCATGTCCATGATCAGCTATGCGGCCGGGACCCGTTACCTCGGGCTCATCGGCGGGGTGCCGTTGTCCTTCTATGACTGGTACGCCGATCTGCCGCCCTCCTCGCCCCAGACCTGGGGCGAGCAGACCGACGTCCCCGAGGCCGCGGACTGGTACAACGCGGGCTATATCATCGTGTGCGGGGCCAACCTCCCCATGACCCGCACCCCCGATGCCCATTTCTACGCCGAGGTGCGCTACAAGGGCACCAAGGTGGTGGCGGTGGCGCCCGACTACGCCGAATACGTCAAGTTCGCCGATCTCTGGATGCCGGTGAAACAAGGCACGGATTCGGCCCTGTTCCTGGCCATGGGCCATGTCG
>JALZJW010000020.1:0-13834 GCA_030859565.1 Pseudomonadota bacterium | reverse complement strand
TACGCCCGCGCCTACACCGATCTGCCGATGCTGGTCCGGCTTAGGACCCATGGCGAGGGCTACACCTTCGGCCGGCTGCTGCGCGCTTCGGACTTCGACGGCAGTCTCGGCGAAGCCAACAACCCCGAGTGGAAGTGTGTGGTATGCGATGAGGAGACCGGCAACTACACCGTGCCGAACGGCTCCATCGGTTTCCGCTGGGGCGAGGAAGGCCGCTGGAACCTCAAGCTCAAGAACGGTGACACCGGCCCGGGCACTCGCCCGCGCCTGAGCTTCAGCGGCGGCGCGGACGAAGTGGTCCCGGTCGCCTTTCCGCGCTTCGAGCAGGGGTCGCATCCCCTCCTTTATCGCCGCGTGCCGGTCCGCAGGCTCCGGCTCCAGGATAAAGAGGTGCTCGCCGCCACGGTCTTCGATCTCCAGCTCGCCCAGTACGGCGTGGATCAGGGCCTCGGCGGCGCGCACGTGGCCGCGAGCTACGACGACACCCACATACCGTACACGCCCGCCTGGGCTGAAGGGATCACGGGCGTCAAACGCGCCGACATCATCCGCACCGCGCGCGAGTTCGCCGACAACGCCGCCAAGACACTCGGGAAGTCCATGGTGATCCTCGGGGCCGGGATCAACCACTGGTACCACGCCGACATGACCTACCGCTCCATCATGAACCTCCTGCACCTCTGCGGGTGCGTCGGGCAGAGCGGCGGGGGCTGGGCCCATTACGTGGGCCAGGAGAAGCTGCGCCCGCAAGCCGGCTGGGCCCCCATCGCCTTCGCGCTCGACTGGCACCGGCCGGCGCGCCAGATGAACGGCACCAGCTTCTGGTACTTCCACACCGATCAATGGCGCTACGAGCGGCTCGCGGCCGACGGGCTCCTGGCGGCTACCGCCAAGGGTAAGTACCGCGGCTCTACGCTCGCCGACTACAACGTGGTCTCCCAGCGGCTCGGCTGGCTGCCCTCCGCGCCCCACTTCAACTGCAACCCGCTCACGATTTGCGCCGAAGCCGAGTCGGCGGGCGCGCAGAACGAACAGGAGATCGTCGATCATCTCGTTGCCTGCCTCAAGAGCGGCGAGATCCGCTTCGCCGCCGAGGACATCGATGCCCCGGAGAATTTCCCCCGCAACCTCTTCGTCTGGCGCGCCAACCTCATCGGCTCCAGCGCCAAGGGCCATGAGTATTTCCTGAAGCACCTCCTCGGCGCCCAGAACGGGGTGATGCAGGAGGTAGCCGAGGAAGCCAAGGGCAAAGAGATCAAATGGCGTAGCGAGACGCCCATCGGCAAGCTCGATCTCCTGGTCGATATCAACTTCCGGCTCAACTCCACCGGGGCCTACTCGGACATCGTGCTCCCGACCGCCACCTGGTATGAGAAGAACGATCTCAACACCACCGATATGCACCCCTTTATCCATCCCCTGACGGAGGCGGTGAATCCGGGTTGGGAGTCGCGCTCCGACTGGCGGATCTTCAGGGCCATTGCCAAGGCATTTTCCGGGCTCGCGGCCAATCATCTGGGCAAGCGCAAGGACTTCGTCTCCATCCCGCTCATGCACGACTCCCCCGCGGAGCTCGGGCAGCCGCTCGGGGTGCGCGACTGGAAGCGGGGCGAGTGCGAGCCCGTTCCCGGCAAGACGCTGCCGATCTTCAAGGTCGTCGAGCGCGACTTCGGGGCGACCTACAAGAAGTTCTGCGCGCTCGGGCCCCTCATGGTCTCCCAAGGCAACGCGGTGAAGGGATTGTCCTGGAACACCGAAGAAGAGTATGAGCGCCTCAAGGTCCAGAACGGCGCCATCGCCGAGCCGGGAATCACGCAAGGCATGCCATCCCTCCAGGACGACATCCACGTCTGCGATGCGATCCTGATGCTCGCGCCCGAGACCAATGGCGAGGTCGCCCACAAGGGTTGGCAGGCCCTGGGCAAGAAGACCGGTACGGACCATACGCATCTCTCGAGCGCCCGCCGCGAGGACAAGATGAGCTTCAAGGATCTGGTGGTACAGCCGCGCAAGATCATCACCGCCCCGACCTGGAGCGGGGTGGAATCGGAGAAGGTCAGCTACAACGCGGGCTACACCAATATCCACGAGCGTATCCCTTTCCGCACCCTGACCGGCCGGGCACACTTCTACCAGGACCACGAGTGGATGCTGGATTTCGGCGAGGGCTTTTGCACCTTCCGTCCGCCGGCCGATCTCAGGGCCACCGAGGGCATCACCCATCGGGTCAACGGCAAGCCCCACTTGGTGCTCAACTGGATCACGCCTCATAGCAAGTGGGGGATCCACTCGACCTTCAACGACAACCTGCGGATGCTGACCTTGTTCCGCGGCGGCCCTGTGGTGTGGGTCTCGGAGGCGGACGCAAAATCCATCGGACTTAAGGACAACGACTGGGTCGAGGCCTTGAACGTCAACGGGGCCACGGTGGCGCGCGCGGTGCTGAGCCAGCGGATCCCGCAAGGCATGGCCATGATGTACCACGCCCAGGAGAAGATTGTGAACGTGCCGGGCTCGAACACCACCGGCAAGCGCGGAGGCATACTTAACAGCGTCACGCGCGTCGTCGTCAAGCCCACCCACATGATCGGCGGCTACGCGCAGTTGAGCTACGGCTTCAACTACTACGGTACCGTCGGCTCGCAGCGGGATGAATACGTGGTGCTGCACAAGATCGAGGACGCCGCTATCGACTGGCTGGAGCGGCCGCTTACCTCGGCGCGCGAAGCACAGCTGAACCCGCCCGGGATCGGGGAGATGGAGGCGCCGCAGCCCCTGCCGCTCGCGGCACGCGAGCGGGTCGAGGTGAGAAAAGCCATGACTGGGGTTATGGCCTCCGGAACTCTAGCAGAGGAGATCGCTTGAAATGAAAGTCCGCGCCAATTTCGCCATGGTCATGAACCTGGACAAGTGCATCGGATGCCACACCTGTTCGGTGACCTGCAAGAACGTCTGGACCAACCGCAAGGGCATGGAGTACGCGTGGTTCAACAACGTCGAATCCAAACCCGGCATCGGTTACCCGAAGAACTGGGAGGACCAGGCCAAGTGGAACGGCGGCTGGGTGGTAAAGGGCGGCCAGCTCGAGCTCAAGGCCGGCGGCCGCGGCAAACGGCTCATGAATCTCTTCATGAATCCCGATCTGCCGGAGATCGACGACTACTACGAGCCCTTCACCTACGACTATGCCCATCTGCAGACGAGCCCGCTCGCCGAGGCCGCGCCCACCGCCCGGCCGCGCTCGCAGATCGACGGCCGCCCGCTGGAGAAGATCGAGTGGGGCCCGAACTGGGAGGATGATCTCGCGGGCGAGTTCGAGAATCGGGCCCAGGATCGGAACTTCGAAGGCATCGAGAAAGATATCTACGCCGAGTTCGAGCACTCCTTCCTGATGTATTTGCCACGGATCTGCAACCACTGCCTCAACCCCTCCTGCGTGGCCGCCTGCCCCTCGGGCTCCATGTACAAGCGCGAGGAAGACGGCATCGTGCTGGTCGATCAGAACAAATGCCGAAGCTGGCGCATGTGCATCTCGAGCTGTCCCTACAAAAAGGTGTTCTACAACTGGGAGTCCGGCAAGGCCGAGAAATGCACCGCCTGTTACCCGCGCTGGGAGTCGGGGCTGCCGACCGTGTGCTCCGAGTCCTGCGTGGGACGCATCCGCTTCAACGGCATCATCCTCTACGACGCCGATCGCATCAGTGAGGCGGCCGCGGTTGAGAACGAGCAAGACCTGTACGAGGCGCAGATGGGGATGTTTCTCGATCCCAATGATCCGGCGGTGGTGGCGCAGGCTAAACTGGACGGCATCCCGGATTCCTGGATCGAGGCGGCGCAGAAATCACCCATCTACAAGCTGGTCATCGAATGGCAGGTCGCCTTCCCGATCCATCCCGAGTTCCGCACCCTGCCCATGGTCTGGTACATCCCGCCGCTCTCCCCGGTGCAGGCGGGCATCGACCAGGGCGCGATCCCCACCGATCCCGAGCACGTGATCCCCAAGGTCGAGATGTTGCGGATGCCGATCAAATACCTCGCGAACCTGCTCACCGCCGGGGATGTAGCCCCGATCGTGCGCGGATTGAAACGCATGATCGCCATGCGCCAGTACTACCGATCGGTAGAGATAGAAGGCAAACCGGACCTCAGGGTCCTCGAAGAAGTGGGTCTCACCGAGGCGCAGGTGCAGGAGATGTACCGCTACATGGCGCTTTCCAAGTACGAAGACCGTTACGTCATCCCGACCAGCCACGACGAGCTGCGCCACGAGGACTCCCATGCCTTCCAGGGGCACATGGGCTACACCTTCGGCAACGACAGTTGCAGCGTCGCCGGGCACGACGGCTTCTCGCTGTTTCCGGAGAAGCGCAAGCAGAGCGTCGAGGTCAAGGTCATGCAGTTCATCCCCAGGGCCAAGCCAGCCGCCCCGCGGACAGGCCTGACCGAGAAGACCGGGATCGAGTGATGCGGATCTACAAGCTACTCTCCGTGCTTCTGGAGTATCCGCACGCGGAGCTTCGGGAACACCTGGCGGAGAGCGCGCAGATGATCGCTACCTTGGAGCACGCCACGCCCGAGGACCAGCAGGCATTATTGGATTTTATCGCCTGGGCGCAGGCTCTGCCGTTCACCGAGCTTCAGGAGCACTACGTCAAGATCTTCGATCTCACACCCGACAACGCGCTGTATCTGACCCATCATCTCTTCGAGGAGCAAGACCGGGCCCGCGGCCCGGCGCTCGTCAAGCTCAGCGAATACTTCCAGGCTCAGGGTTTCGCCATCGAGCACGGCGAGCTCCCCGACTATCTGCCGCTCCTGCTCGAATACGTCTCGACCTTGCCGGACGAACAAAACGCTCGGCAGTTCTTGCACCAAGCGGTCGAGGTGGCGGCGTTACTCGCGCGGAACCTAGAGAACATGGAAAGTCCTTATGCCCTGTTGCTACGCATCGTCGAGCGGCAGGGCCAACTTGCGGAAGCGGTGGCCCATGAAGCGCCTCGCGGAGATCGAGATCAAGCGCAGACAGCGGTGAATCAATAGCAACTGCGGTATTTTCAGCTCATGTATCTACACCAATTCCTCTACGGCGTTTACCCCTACATCGCGTTGAGCGTCTTTTTCCTGGGCAGCCTCATCCGCTTCGACCGCGAGCAATACACCTGGAAGGCCGATTCCAGCCAGTTGCTGGCGCGTGAGCAGTTACGCTTGGGCAGCAACCTCTTCCACATCGGCATTCTGGCACTCTTTGCCGGCCACTTCGTGGGGCTCCTGATCCCCCGTTCGGTCTGGTTGGCGCTCGGCATCTCGGACCTCGCGCACCAGTCCCTGGCCATCGGCGCCGGGGCGCTGTTCGGGCTCCTCTGCATGTTCGGCGGGGTGATCCTGTGGCGGCGGCGCATGTTCAACCCGAGAGTGCGCGCCACCTCGCGCTTCATGGACATCTTCATCCTCGATTGGCTGCTGGTGACCCTCGGCCTGGGTCTCGCGACCATTCCTTGGTCACTCCACAATGCGTTCAACGCCGATGCCACGGCAATGGTATTGCTGGCCGAATGGGCCCAGGGCGTCATTACCTTCCGGCCCGATCCGGTGCTGCTCTCCGGCGTGAGCCTCATCTACAAGGTGCATCTTTTCTTCGGCATGACGGTCTTCTTGCTCTTCCCCTTCACCCGGCTGGTCCACGCCTGGAGCATCCCCTTGACCTATCTTTTCCGGCCCTATCAGATCGTCCGCACCAAGTTTGTCCGCTACCACCGCTGAGGCTAAGATCAGTGTCTTCCACGGGTGTTGCCTCGGTTGCGTTTATCGACCCGGCCACGGACTTCGCCGATGGCTTGCAGGTGCTCTACGCCTACCATGAGAGTTTTATTCTCCAGGGACAGCGGCTGCTCGCAATGGCCGAGGCTATTAGCCAACAGGGTGTTGGTGAAGAGACGGCGGCCGAGGCCGTCCGACTCGCCGCCTACTACGAGGGGACGACGCGCCTACACCACCAGGACGAAGAGCGGGCCTTGTTCCCGTTCATCGTCAACAAGTCATTTTTGACCGACGGCATGATCGAGCGTCTGGCGCTGGACCACGAGGAGATCGACGAGCACTGGGCAAAGCTCAACGAGGTCTTGCGCGCCCCCGAACAAATCGCCGATCCCGCGCGCTTTTTAGATCTCACGGCGCGCTTCGAAAAACATCTGAAGACACATATCGAGCGCGAGAACCTGGATTTCTTCCCGCTCCTGGTGAAAATGCTCTCGCCCGATCAGCTTGCCGGAATAGGCCAGCGGATGGCCCGCCTGCGGCATTAAGCTTCAAACCCCTATATCAGTTCGGGGTATTGCTCGAAGCCGCCACCCCTAAGGGCGGCGGCTTCGACCCTGTTCCGGTGGGACCGCCCGCGCCGGATCCCTGCCCCAAAGTCACCGCTCGTTACCGTATGGGTAGCTCACTCCGTGGGCGTCGGTGTCGGCGTATCTGGCGTCGGCGTAACGGGTGTCGGCGTCACCGTAGGTGTCGGCGCCGGCGTCGGAGTCGGCGTTGGAGTCGGCGTAGGCGTCGGCGTAACCGTAGGCGTGGGTGTCGGTTTCGAGTCATCGGGTGGTTGAGATGACTCGCATGCCGCCAGTGATAAAGCTAGAAAACCGCCCATTAACAAGATCGAGATGATGCTGTTCTTGTGGTGCATTCTTAACCTCCGGCAAAGTGTTGTTGTTGTGATCCGTCCCTACTCCCTGCGATCTCGCAATCCCTTGAAAGGATGCGTTCCTTGTTTTTGGTCCTTTCAGCCTTAAAGACAGGAAGAGCCTAAAAAACCCGACGGATTGGCGTGTGCCGTTGCACACTGACGCCCCTATCCAAGTGTTCCCACTGCACTCGCCATCGGGGAGTGGGGCTGCTCGAACGCCACAAGACTATCATACCCGGGCGAGAGATGTTGTGAAATATTTCACAAAAACTTAGTAAGCTACACCGGCGGCGCAATCCAGCTTCAAGAAGGTGAGTCCGGATCCATGAAGATCCCGGCCGAGCGTGCCCGATAACCGCTCCTTCCAAAACAATTCAATCGTTATGAATTACATATTCCAGATCATAACTATCGGTCTAATCTTGCTCAATCTCACGGGCTTGACTCTCGCCGCCAAGCGTTTAACCGAATCCTACGAGCTGGCCAAGATCGCTGGCCCGGTAGCACTGTGTCTGGGCATGTTTTTCATCGAACATATCGTGGGTTTGGGGAGCCTGTTTTGGATCTGGCCGCTAACCACGGCCGTTTCCGCCTATTTAGTCGTGACACGCCGCGCCGTGCTCTTCATCCACTGGAAGGTCGAGGCTGTATTTATTGTCGGCTTCACTTATGCCCTGCTCTGGCGTTATGCCTTCCCCGACATTGATCCGTCCTCCGAACGTTTGACGAATCTGCACTTTATCGCGAGCTATATGCCAGGGAGCACGCTGCCGCCGGTGGATACATGGCTCCCGCCGTACAAACTCGACTTTTATTATACCTTTCAGCATTACAGCGCTGCGCTCATGGGCCGACTGTTCGGCCTGGACGCCGGAACTACCTATAACGCCGCCTTCTGTGTGATGTACGCGCTAGCTATTACCGCAGGGGCCACCGCGATTAGCCGTTTTTGCATCGGCAACGGCTCGCGAGTCATAGCCATGGCCGCGCTCGCACTGGGCGGCAGCGGTGCTTGGCCGTTCGTGCACTTCATGATCGAGGAACCAAGTCTCTGGTCGAGCATGCGCTTTATTGGAGATGTAGCACAACCTGCCGAACGCTTGAGCGATTTTGGCAGATGGTTGGTAGAACTGGCGTACCCACCTCACGTCCCCTTGACACATCCACCGGAGAAGTTGCCGACGGAGACCTTCGGCTATCTGGTATCGTTGGGCGACTACCACGCCCCGTTGGGTGGATTCATGTTGTTGGCTCTGGCGCTGGCTTGCATCGCACTCCTGCACAAGAAGCCACACGACCGCTCAGCCCTGGCGGTCCTCGTCGCCACCGTCCCCCTCAGCATTATTACCAATACCTGGACCTTTCCGCTGCAAGCCGCGCTGGTGGGGACGTGGCTCATCTTTCAGCGCGCGACCCAGCGATCGTTGGACTGGTTCGTATTGATCGCCGCCGGCGGCGGGTCCGTCTTGCTCATCTATCCGCATTTGCGCGGCTTCGCAATCCAATCGTTGGACTTCAAAACCGGCATAAGCCTCGTACCAGCCCATGAGCACGCCCCATGGGCGATGCTTCTGGTGCTGCACTGGCCTTTGCTGGGCGTCCTGGCGCTCAGCGTTTTTCGGCGCAAGCAGAACCGCCTCACCTTATATTTCGCGCTTCTGTGGACCGGGCTGTTTTTATTTTCCGAATTTTTCCATGTCGACGACCTCTACGGAGGGGAATTCAATCGCTTCAATACGACCCTAAAATGGTGGCCGTGGATCCAGGCCGGCGCCTTGCTGACCCTGGGCGCCATGAATCTCTCCTCGCCCGGCCGCGTGTCCCGTTACGGTTCCGCCGTGGTCTTGCTCGCGACCGCGGGTTACGGCTATGACCTTGGCAACCACTGGTTCAATACGCCCAAGACGCATTTTGCCCGCCTTGACGGGGCCGCCTGGGTTACCGACGACCCGACACAGAAGATCATGCTCGATTTTCTCAAGAACACGCAACCGGGGATTGTCCTCGAACGCGCCGAGACAGGCGCCTACACCTATGCCCCCGCGATGGCCATTTTTTCGGGTCAACGCTCTCTGTTAGGCTGGGTGGATCACGAACGCATATGGCGGGGTTATCGTACCGATCTGGCCGCCACGTTTGAGCAAATCGGCAAGTTTTATACCGGCAAGCTGGCCAATAGCACTGCCTGGCTTTTGCACAATCAGGTGCGTTACGTGCTCTGGCTGAAGCGAGATAATATCGAGCCCTACAACGCCTTCGACGCCATCCATGCCCAGATCAAGGGCCAATATGATTGGAAGGAGTTTTCCGCCACCGGCCGGATCAGGGTCGGCATGTGGGTACGGCGTTCGTTCTGAAATCGTTGCGACGCGGCGCACGCCTTTTAGAACCCGTCTGCAATCAGATCACTCGACCCCGTGGCGTTGAGACTCTCCCAGGACACTTCGGCGTGCGGCGGGTGGAAGATAATCCTTGAAAAAGTACAGAGGTCGTCTTTTGGTTTCGTTAAACATGCGGCCGAGGTATTCACCGATCACACCTAGAAACGTGAGTTGAATACCGCCCAGGAACAACACGACCACCATTAACGACGGATAACCACGGACAGGATCGCCGAAAACCAGGGTTTTATAGACGACCACGAGGGCATAGATAAACGCGGCGGCAGCCGTAATCAATCCGAGGTAGGTTGCGATCTTCAACGGGGCCACCGTATCCGAGGTGATGCCTTCCAAGGCAAAATTCCACAAACGCCAGTAGTTCCACTTAGTCTTTCCGGCAAAGCGGGGGTCGCGGCGATATAGGACCTCTTTCTGCGGATAGCCGATCCAACTGTACAGCCCCTTCATGAAGCGGTGCTGCTCGCGAAATAGCCCGAGGGACTCCACAGCGCGCCGACTAAGCAAACGGAAATCGCCAGTATCTGCCGGGATCTTGACCCGGCTCAGCGCTTGGATCAGGCGATAAAACCCGAACGCAGTGAGCTTCTTCAACCAGCTTTCGCCCTCTCTGGCATTGCGCCTGCCGTAAACGACGTCGTAACCGTTCCGCCACTCGTTGACGAACTCGGGGATCACCTCCGGCGGGTCTTGCAGATCCGCGTCAATGATCACGACAGCCTCGCCGCGCGCATGTTCGAGGCCGGCGCTCATCGCAATCTCTTTTCCAAAATTCCGACTCAAATCCAAAATGGCCACGCGGGGATCATGGGCTCGAAATTCGTGCAGGACAGCCAGCGTGCCGTCCGTGCTGCCGTCGTTAACGTAGATGATTTCCGTCTGTTCGGAGAACCTATCGAGCATGACGGCTAGGCGCTGTTGAAAGCTTCTGACGACTTCTTGTTCGTTATAGACGGGGACTACCACCGACAACAATGGTGGCCTGCCGCCGCTATCCGTACCTTGTTCGCCGCTCGTCTGCATGGCAGTGCGCTTGAAAGGTCCAAAACATAGTTACCCGTGAAGTTCCATACCAAGACGATGCCCGTAGTCCCCATTTTCGGCACGTTGGTCACACGTTGGCCTAGGGTAACATAACGGCGCATAGAGCGAGATTCCACCTGCCCGTCCTCGCCAAGCTGCCCGTTGTACTCGGCTTGTTATGCGTTCTTACGCAGGGACTTGGCGTGATCGGAAGCGCCAAAAAGTGTTCTTGGACCTGGCTTTTGGATATACTGCAAACTCATTCAACCGAAACTGGGTAACCAACATGACGTATAAAAAGACACTCGCGGCACTGGTCGTAGGAACGTTAACCGTGTTTGGAGCAAGTGCTTATGCACAACAATCGGTGGCTCCGGAGTCTCCGCATGAGGCGGAGGCGGTCAAGCATGCCAAGAAGGCAGTAGCGGCCGGCAAGCAGGGCGACGCCGCTGGGCTCGTCGAGCATGCGGAGGAGGCGAAGAAGCATGCCATCATGGCCCAAAAGGATTTCAGCAGTTTTACACTGCAGAGTGCCGCCAACCACTTGGACGAAGCCATTACTCACGGCAAGCAGGGGGATGCAAAAGTCGCCACGACCCATGCGGAAGAAGCCGTGAAGGTGCTCGCGTCCGGCGCCCCGCAAGATCCCAACCAACCGTAACAGCAACGAAACCACGGTCCGCCCCCACTCGGGCGGGGCGGGCCGTGGTTGATCTCTATGGCGGAGGAGGACATCACTCTGGGCGTGCTGCTGATTAATCTAGGCACACCGGAGGCGCCGACGCCGCGGGCCGTGCGGCATTACCTGGGCGAGATGCTCTCCGATCCACGGGTGGTCGAGTTCCCGCGCCTGCTGTGGTGGCCGATCCTCCACGGCTTTATCTTACCCCTGCGGCCACGGCGGAGCGCGCCGGCCTATCGCAGCATATGGACCGATGAGGGATCACCGCTGCTCGTGGTAACAAAACGCCAGGCGATCGCGCTCGAGGCATCGTTACGTAGCGCACTCGGCCCCGGGGTCATGGTCAGCGCCGGGATGCGTTACGGCGGTCCGTCCATCAAGGCGGCACTCGATCGACTTCGCGCCCGCGGCATCAGGCGCCTACTCGTCTTACCGCTCTACCCGCAATATTCCTCGGTCACGATCGGATCGGCCTTCGATGCCGTGGCCGCAGTGCTAAAAACCTGGCGTTCGCTGCCCGAGCTGCGCGTCATTACCGGTTATCACGGCCATCAGCACTATATCGCAGCGCTCGCCGATAGCATCGCCTTAGCCTGGAGGTGCCGCGATCCGGGGCGCAAATTACTGTTTTCCTTTCATGGCCTGCCGCAAGACTACCATCGCAACGGGGATCCGTATTATTCCCAATGTCTAGAGACCGCGCGTCTCGTTGCGGACCGATTAGGTCTGGATTGCGACCGTTGGCTGGTCGCGTTTCAGTCGCGTTTCGGCCCGCGTGAATGGCTCCGTCCATACACCGATCACACCTTGCTGGAGTGGGCCAGGCAGGGGATCGATCACGTGGATGTGGTCTGCCCGGGGTTCGCCGCCGAGTGTCTGGAAACCCTGGAGGAGATCGACCTGCGTTATCGCAAGGCGTATCTGGACGCAGGCGGGCGCCAACTTCATTACATCCCGGCGCTAAACGATGGAGCCGGGCACATTATGATGCTCACTAGATTGGTGCAAACGCACATACAAGGCTGGCCTGAGCAGCGCAGATCATAGGTATCGCGGGACCGCTCCGTGCGGTGTTAACCCAGGTGTTTACGCCGACTCTGCCGGGCACGGCGACGTTCCCCGTAACACAATCGTCACATCGATGCAGCGTGCTCGCAATGTTTGGTATGCATAATGCGCGATATAAACCAATAATGGGATACTGCGAGAGCACTAACATGCAAGCGAAACCAGTCGAATACCGAAACCTCTGGCAACAACTCGTGCAAGAGATCGCTGACATTGAAGAGCTGATTACCGATGCCCGGAAACCCGAGGATACACAAGCGCTGTGGTCATTGCACTTATTGCAATCGAACTTGAAATTGAAGCGGCGCCAGCTAAAGCAACACTTCGTCGGCCAGCGTGCCTGACGGAGTGCGGTAAACGTAAGATCCTGTAAACGTCCGCTGGGCGGATCGTGGGCGATTCGCGCCATAAACCCGCCCGGCGGCATGGCTGGGACCGACGCATGTGCTGCCGCGCGACGGGCGCCGTGCCGGCTTCGGAATTCACGCCGCCAAATGTTGTGAGCCGAGTGTTCACAGCGTAATCTATATCACCAACGTAACGATAGTCGAACCGGGCCCATAGCCGTTGGCTGGTGTCCGGCGTATTCGTTGGTGTTATCTTTCCGGAGAGGTACCGAAGCGGTCACAACGGCACCGACTCGAAATCGGTTGGGGGCTTTGCCGCCCCACGAGGGTTCGAATCCCTCCCTCTCCGCCACATCAAGGGTTACGCGATCTCCGGCCGGAAGGGGTCTTTCCTTTTGGCGCCACGTACCTCATTAGCCTCAAGTCGGAGGAACCCGTTGCAAAAGGTAACAAAAGGGCGGACCCCAACTCTCCGTTGCTATTCTTTTGCTTTCCTGCTAGGCATTTGGGCCGCATCTCGTGATCTCGATATCATGGGGAGGGACTCTATGAAGGGGCTAGCCATAGTGCTTGCGTTACTGGTAACAATCGTGGCCGGTATTCGCGAAAGAGGATTCGGCGCACGGCGTAACCGGCAGCGTGGCCTTTACCACCGATTATCTCTTCCGAGGGATTTCGCGGACCGACAACGGTCCGGCGATCCAAGGTAACTTGCAGTACATCTATAGGCCCTGGGGCGTTTACCTCGGAGCCTGGGCTTCGAACGTGGATACGGTAACCTCGGACGGTGAGATCGAGATCGACTGGACCGGCGGCATCCGCGGTCAGTTCACGGACACGGGGATCGGTTGGGACCTCGGAGCCATCTACTACCACTTTCCCGGAGATGATCTCGATCCCGAAAAGGACTATGTAGAGGCCAAGCTCGGGCTGAGCTACAAACTTCAAGATATCCCGTTGGAGCCGGCGGCTTCAGTGACGGTTTATTACTCGCCCGATTTCTACTTTGAAACCGGCGATGCGGTTTACATCGACACCAGCTTGAGGCTTACCTTACCCTTTGGAATCGGTCTGGGCTTGCATATCGGCTATCAGAGTGTCGATGAGGTGGACATCGCCGATCTCGATGGCGATGCTAACGAGAGCTATGTCGATTGGCGCATCGGGCTCTCGAAAGAGATCTTGGGTTTAACGCTCGGCGTTAGCTATTGGGACGCCGGGGACGAGGAGTCCCTCTCTGCGGGGGCCCCGGATCACAGAATTGCCGGGCAGCATCGTCGGCACGATCTCCAAGCGATTCTGAGGGCACCTGAAACCGACCGAAGACGCTGATAATCTGCTCTAGCCCCCCGAAGCTCTCCTGACACGCGCTGCTCCCGCCCCCAGGTTTCCTGCCACCCGCGCCGCGGTTCCGCAGCGCCATCGGCCGCGTGCGGGTAATCAAGCGGGAGATCGAGCTTCCAAGGACCAAGGCAACCCGCCGGTCCGGTACCGTCTGCGCCTCGCGGGCCGCATTCGCGGCGTTAGACGCCGGCAAACTCGCTGGGGGCAGTATTTTCTAATTCAAAGATGAGTCTGAAAGAAGGTAGTAAAGCCTGGCCTCCTAGGGTGAAAGAGTACTGGCCTCCGGGGATAG
>JALZJW010000019.1 GCA_030859565.1 Pseudomonadota bacterium | reverse complement strand
AGGCAGCTCCGAAGGTCGGTCCAGGAACTTGCGGTCGATGTGAACAGGGCGAAGTGAGATAGAAAAATCGAGTTGTTCGACGAGTGCATCAGAGTCTACTTTACTACCTGCCAATTGCAGGCTGGCACTCTGTCCTACCAGCTCGAACAGCGCTTTCGCGATGGAGCGGCGGACGAGGAGAAATGCAAGTTCACCGGGTTCTGTGGATAGCCCCACGGCAGATAATGCTTCCACTGTATCGGTGCCAATTTCTTCCCATTTGCCAATGGCGGTGTGGCCGACGCCTTTCGACAGCGCCTTGAACAACGCCTTAAAATCAGCCTGTAGCGGTTTTTTGAAAACATTTTTCGGCTTTGTCACTTTAAGCTTCGGACTGGTTCTTGGCATATAACTCTCCGGTTGACTAAGCAACGGCCGCCGATGGACGGATCACGATGCAGCAGGGTGCGGCACTTCGGCACCGCTCGGTGCTATCTCGGCGCTGCGAGCGAAACGGAGATTCTAGCTAACGCAAATGAATGTGCAAATCTGCCGGAGCGACGGTAACCTGCCATGGCATCAGTCCGACGGACGGCCCACCCTAGGGGAGGAGGGGCGGTCGGATCATGATAGGCGACAGATCATGCCGGGATTTTGTAGTGCGAGTGCGGTTGTACTGGCTTGGAGATTTAAACGACGACAAGAAGCTAACTGCTACCTTAGGTGCGTCGATCAGGAACTGTCCCCTTCGCCGGACAGCGCAGGATACCCGATGTCCCCCATCAGCTTTCCCAAGCTGATGGTGTACCTCACTACGACGGTAGGCAAAACGCCACGAAGCAGACACTGGCCTCTGATCGTTGAGTGGCCTATATGGGTCGGAAGCCGAAATTCAAACTGAGACACTACCTGGCTAGGCAGGTCTTTTATTGCTGGCGTCGCGCCGGAATGTTCGGAGGCGTGAGGTTCCCTTGAGAGTTTGTGAAAAAACCTACTGCGCTCGGGATCTCGCGTTCCGGCGGTGCTCGGAATTCTCATGTATTTTAACATACACTCCGGTTCCTGCGCTCCGGCGGAACGCGACCACCCTTCGCTCGCGACAGTTCTTTCACAAACTCTGAGCCCATAGCCCCTGAGGGCCTAACTCGCTATTATTCCCGGTAGCCGCCCGTGCAACCGATACCCGCCATGACCCAGACCAAGCGATCGCGCGGTAAAGCGCCCGCTCGCAAGCCAACTCGTCCCCAGTTCTTAGGCTGGCAGACCAGCGACGAGGAGGAGATCGAGCGCCGCCGCCAGCGCGCTCGCGAAGAAACCATACGCATCGAACCGCTCGAACCCGAACACGATCCCTTTGGCAGCTTCAGCGCTCGTTCGGCCAGCGCCGAACCGTATTGCGTCGAGATCCGCTCGCTCGGCGAGCATATCAATTCCTGTGATTGCCCGGATCACCAAGTCAGCAGCCTCGGTACCTGCAAGCACATCGAGGCCACGCTACAGGTCTTGAGCCGGCGGCGCGGCTACCAGGAAGCACGGGCGCGCGGTAACAAGCGCCTGGAGGTGTTCCTCGATCGGCGTGACGCCCGCTTCAAGATCCAACCGCCAAAGCGCGGGTCCGGAGATTCCGAGCCGGGGCGGTTGCTCGCCGCTTATTTCTCCAGCGAGGGTGCGCTGCTCGGCGATCCGCTCGCCGCGCTCCCGGCGATAGAACGCACGATCGGCAAGGCCCCGCCGCGCCTCAGGAAAATGATCCGGCTCTCCCGCCACCTCGTCCCCTCGCTGGTGAAACTGCGCCACCGGGCCGAGCAAGAGCAAAGCCGCAAGGACTTCGAGGCCGATGTCGCGGCCGGCAAGCGGAGCATGGAGATGCTGCGCGCGCCGCTCTATCCCTATCAGCAGGAAGAGATGCTGCATCTCGCCTTCAGCGGACGGGCGCTCCTAGCGGATGAGATGGGTCTCGGCAAGACCATCCAAGCGATTGCCGCCTGTGAGCTGTTACGGCGGCTGCGCGGTATCGAGCGGGTGCTGGTCGTGGCCCCAGCCTCGCTCAAGGCCGAATGGGAGGAGCAGATTGTTAAGTTTACGGCGCTGCCCGCGCGTGTGATCCAAGGCCCGCGGGCGCTCCGGCTCAAGCAATATCGGCAAGCGTCTTTTTTCTATCTGGTCAACTACGAGCAGGTGCGTCCCGATCGCCGTGAGATTAACGAAGTGCTGGCCGCGGATGTGATCGTGCTCGACGAGGCCCAGCGCATCAAGAACTGGCAGACCCGCACGGCGGAGGCAGTCAAACGCCTCACGAGCCGCTACGCGTTCGTGCTCACCGGCACGCCCGTCGAGAACCGCATCGACGAGATCTATTCCATCGTCCAGTTCCTGGACCCGAGTATCTTCGGGCCCTTGTTTCAATTCAACCGGGACTTCTATGCGCTGGACGAGCGCGGACGGCCGGTGGGCTACAAAAATCTCGATGAGCTTCACCGCCGCCTGCGGCCCCTCATGCTGCGTCGGCGTAAGGACGAGGTCGAGGACCAGCTTCCGGGACGCACGGTGAACACCTACTTCGTGGCCATGGCGCCCGAGCAGGCCACGCGCTATGAGGAGTACGAAACGCGGGTGGCCCGTCTCATGGCCCAGGCGAAGCGCCGCCCCCTCCTGCGCGAGGAGATGGAGAAGCTCCAGAAATGGCTCGCCTGCATGCGCATGCTCTGCGACACCCCTTACATCCTTGACCGCGATTGCCGCGTGGCGCCGAAGATTGACGAGTTCAGAAACGTCCTCGATGAGTTGCTGGAAAGCGGTGATCCCAAGCTCATCATCTTCTCCAGCGGATGCTGGAGCTGGTCCGCGTTATATGCGAGGAGCGGGGCCTCTCGTATGCGTGGCACACGGGGTCGGTGCCGCAAGAGAAGCGCCGCAAGGAGATCCGGCGATTCAAGGACGACCCACGCTGCCGGCTGTTCCTGTCCACGGACGCCGGCAGCGTCGGGCTCAACCTGCAAGCCGCGAACGTCGTGATCAATCTGGATTTGCCGTGGAACCCGGCAAAGCTCGAGCAACGCATCGCCCGGGCCTGGCGCAAGCACCAGAAGCGCCAAGTACAGGTCATCAACCTCGTGACCGAGCACTCCATCGAGCACCGGATGCTAAGCCTCTTGGACCAAAAACGCACCTTGGCGGCGGGCGTCGTGGACGGCACGGCCGAGGTCCGCGAGATGACCCTCCCTTCCGGGCGCGCCGCGTTCATGGAACGCTTACAGAACCTCGTAGGCCAAACCGTTCCGAGCGCCGCGCATGCAACTCCATCCCGCCGCGATGGGCGGCCGGAAGACCAGTTGCGCGAGGATGCACTGGCCCGATGGCGCGAGCGCTTGGATCTGCTCGAGGTCCATCGTAGTGATGCTAAGCCCCCGACGGTCATCGCGGTATGCGATCGGGTGGATGACGCGGTTCGCCAGTCCATCACCGAGACCGTGGGGGAACATTTGGGTTCACAATCGCCCGGCGTCGAAATCCTCGATCGCGCTACGTATGAAATCATTCAAAGACTCGCCGCTGCCGGCGTTCTCACCCTGCATACGGGGGCGGCAGAGACCCTGCACCGGGGAGCGTCTCTGGCGCAAGAACACCGCCATGATCGGCACCGGCGGATCAGCGAGGCCCGGAAGCGCTTCGAGGAGGCCGCGCGCAAACAGCGCATAGCGCAAGTCTTGGCGGAGGGCGGCTTCCGCCGCGAGGCGCTCGTCCCGCTTCGTGAGGCTGTCGAAACTGGCTTACAGGCCTTGCTTCACCTAATAGGCGTGGACAAAAACGCACCGATCCCATTGCCTCTGTTGCAAGCAAACCTGACAGGTATGCTGCCGGCCGATGCCATCTTTACCGTGAACGGGTTGCGCGACGCCGGTGACGATCCGAGTGAGGATCTCGCCAACGGCTTGCTGCGCGCGGGCCACCGGCTCTTGGAACTCGCCGCCGAGGCATTTGAGAAGCAGTGCCTCGGCGCGCCGCCAGCGCGCGTTGGGCCGGAGTAACGCTCCCGATCGCTACGCGTGACGCCGGCTGCGTTAGAATAGCAATCGTGATCCATCGGAATGGAGGTTGGCGGGAATGGCGGACGAGAGCGGATATGCGGTGCGCGAGCATCACGCCGAGCCATTCGATTTACCCGCATTAGCCCCGGCCGCACCGGTACCCGCGTCACTTTACCCCAAGGGTGCGGCGGTAACGCGCCTCGAGCGTTGGATCCTAAGAACGATTTTGGACGTTCTCGGCCACCCGCCCTTCGCCATCGCCCTATGGAACGGCGAGGAGATCCGCGCTTTGGGAACGGTGGCGCGGAGTGCGCTCATGATCCGGAGCCGGGCGGCCCTCTACCGCTTATGCCTCAACCCGCATGTGTTCCTCGGGGAGCTGTACGCGAGGGGCGACATCGACGTGCGCGGGGATCTAGGCGTATTCCTGCAGGATGCCTTCCGCGCCTACGAAACCGCGTTGGCCCGGCGGCCTTATCTCGTGGGCCTGTGGCGCGAGCGCCGGCCGCGGCGCGGTTCAGAGGAAGCGTCGCGCGCTCACATCCGCCACCACTACGATCTCGGTGACGGCTTTTACCGGCTCTGGCTCGATCACGCCGCCATGCAATATTCCTGCGGCTACTATCCGCGACCGGGGATGAGCTTGGAAGCGGCGCAGATCGCCAAAATGCATCATATCTGCCGCAAGCTACGCCTGCAGCCCGGAGAGACCGTGGTCGAGGCCGGATGTGGTTGGGGCGGCCTCGCGCTCTTCATGGCGCGGACTTACGGGGTGACGGTCACTGCCTATAATCTCTCCAAGCGGCAGATCGAATACGCGCGCAAGTGCGCCGCCGACCAAGGTCTCGCGGAACGGGTGATGTTCATCGAGGACGACTACCGGAATATTCGCGGACACTACGATGCTTTCGTATCGGTCGGGATGCTGGAGCACGTAGGCGCCGCGCATTATCGGGCGTTCGGATCGGTGATCGATCGCTGCTTGAAGGACCAGGGCCGCGGGCTCATCCACTGCATCGGCCGCAACAAAGCCTATCGCGTCAATAGTTGGGTCGAAAAGCGCATCTTTCCGGGGACCTATGCCCCGACGCTGCGCGAGATCATGGAAGTACTCGAGCCCCATGCCCTGTCGGTCCTGGACATCGAGAACCTGCGCCTACACTACGTTCGCACCCTGGGCGATTGGCTCGCACGCTTCGAGCATCACGCCGAACGGGTGGGTGGCGAGCATGGCGAGCAATTCGTCCGGGCTTGGCGCCTTTATCTTTGCGGTTCCATCGCCTCCTTCACCACCGGCTGGCTGCAAGTATTTCAAGTCGCCTTCAACCGCCCTGGTCTCAATGATCTTCCCGCCTCACGCGCGTACCTTTATGCGGCGGCGCGTCCCCGCGCCGACCTTGGGCTACAATAAGAGACGACCAACGGCGATTTTCGAGGGAGAGCTCAGATGCTACGTTCAGTCTTGCTTACCGCATTCTTCACTTTACTCGGCGTCATTGGCGCCGGCGCGCAGGCGGCGGCCGGTTTCAAAGCGACCGAAGTCTTCAAAGGTTCGACGACGATCAAGGGACAAGCGCTCCAATACCCAGCAACGAACCAACCCGAAGTGACCGCGCTGCTCGTTGATCTCGAACCCGGTGGCGAAAGCGATCGTCACCAACACCCGAGCTCCCCGTACATCTATGTCATCGAGGGTACGTTCACGGTCGAGTTCGACGACGGCACGCAGCAGTCTTTCCAAGCCGGGCAAGGGTTTCTCGAGGCCGTGAACACCTGGCACAAGGCGCGCAACCTGGGTACCACGCCGCTCAAGTTCATGGTCGTATTTACCGGGGAACAAGGGAAATCCAATATGATTATGCCGTAATCCGCGGCTCGATGCTCGAGCAAGCACGGCGCCCCGCTGCATTGCCGCACTTCGGCATCGAGCCGCGGTCGCCGGCGCTAGGCCACGGCACGGTTGCGGATGAGATCGGGAACGACGGCGGGATCGGCAAGGGTGGTGATGTCGCCGAGATTATCGATCTCGTTCGCCGCGACCTTGCGCAGGATGCGGCGCATGATTTTTCCCGAGCGCGTCTTCGGCAGGCCGGGCGCCCATTGGATCACATCCGGGGTGGCGATGGCGCCGATTTCCCGCCTCACATGCTCCAGCAGTTCCTTACGCAGCGCCTCTGAAGGCGCCTCTTCGTTCATCAGCGTTACGTAGGCGTAAATCCCCTGGCCTTTGATCGGATGGGGATAGCCGACGACCGCGGCTTCGGCGACTTTCTCGTGCAAGACGAGCGCGCTCTCGATCTCGGCGGTGCCGAGCCTGTGACCGGAGACATTGATGACATCGTCTACCCGCCCGGTGATCCAATAATAGCCGTCGGCATCGCGGCGCGCCCCATCCCCGGTCACAAAAAAGCCCGGATAGCGCCGGAAATAGGTGTCCACAAAGCGCTGATGATCCCCGTAGACGCTGCGCATCTGCCCGGGCCAAGGACGGGTGATGACCAAGGCGCCTTCGGCCTCGCCTTCTAACACCCGGCCTTGCTCATCCACGATGGCGGGCACGATCCCAAAGAACGGTAAGCCCGCCGATCCAGGTTTGAGCGGTGTCGCGCCCGGCAGCGGTGTGATCAGGATGCCGCCGGTTTCGGTCTGCCACCAGGTATCCACGATCGGGCAGCGCCTCTCGCCGACGACCCGGTAGTACCACTCCCAGGCCTCCGGATTGATGGGCTCCCCGACGGTGCCGAGGAGGCGCAGACTCGTCCGCCGGCTGCGCTGGACCCACCCATCCCCTTGGGCCATGAGCGCGCGGATCGCCGTCGGCGCGGTATAAAAAATGTCGACCCGGTGTTTATCGACGATGCCCCAGAAGCGGCCGGGATCAGGGGAGGTCGGGATCCCTTCGAACATCAACGTCGTCGCGCCATTGCACAGGGGACCATAGAGAATGTACGAATGCCCCGTCACCCAGCCCAGATCCGCCGTGCACCAATAGATATCGCCGGGGTGATAATCGAACACGTATCGATGCGTCATGGCCGCGTAGACGAGATAACCCCCACTCGTGTGGAGCACGCCCTTGGGTTTACCGGTGGACCCCGAGGTATAAAGGATAAATAACGGGTCCTCGGCGCCCATCACCTCCGGGGGGCAATCACTACTTACCTTCGCGGTTTCCTCGTGATACCACCGGTCCCGGCCCGGATCCCAGGGGACGGGCGCCCCGGTCCGCCGCACCACCAACACGGTATGCACCTCGGGGCAGGCCGTGAGGGCCGCATCGACGTTCGCCTTGAGCGCTACCTTCTTGCCGCCCCGGAGTCCCTCATCGGCGGTGATCACCGCACGGCAATCCGAATCCAAGACGCGATCCTTCAGCGATTCGGGGGAAAAGCCACCGAACACCACCGAGTGGATGACGCCGATCCGAGCGCAGGCAAGCATCGCAATCGCCGTCTCCGGAATCATCGGCATGTAGATCGCGACCCGATCCCCGCGCTTGACCCCGCACGCCTTGAGCGCGTTGGCGCAGCGGCAGACGCTTTCGTAGAGATCACGGTAGGTAATGTGCCTGCTCTCCTTGGGGTCGTCACCTTCCCAAAGGATCGCGACTTGGTTTGCGCGCGCATCCAGGTGCCGGTCAAGGCAGTTGTAAGCGACGTTGAGCGTCGCCCCTTCGAACCAACGGATCTTCGCGGCGTGGTAATCCCAGTCTTCGACCCTATCCCAGCGCCGGTACCAAGTCACGAATTCCGCCGCTTGTTCCGCCCAGAACGCCGCGGGGTCCGCTACCGAGCGTTGATACAGCGCTCGATATTGCTCGGCGCTGACGTATGCCCGATGCGCGAAATTCGCCGGCACTGGGTAAATTTTTTCTGTTGGCATGATGGGCTCCTCACGAGTTGAACGTGCGCGAAGAATTATAGTGGCCGTATCTCGATTGGACTAGCCAATCGGCGCAGCAACAACGACAGATCGGTTGCGGCCTTGGACTGAGAGTCGCCCGAGCCGAAGGCGTAACCAGCAAGAGGCGCGGCTCCCAGGCGATCGGGAGGACCCCGCTCAACCCCACGTCGAGAGCCCATCCGCGCACATCCTGGCGGGTCACGCTCTGCACCACGCTTTGCTCCGGCGAAAGCTCTTCGAAATCGACGCTCCGTTCCTCTCCGTACACGAGGGCCGCATCGTGTTTGACAACTCATTGGGCCATCAGTACTCTTCTTGACGAAAAAGCGCGTCAATTCTTCCTAGTACCCTCGGTGACAACGCCCTTATCTTCGCGGTGGATTTCTGCTGGAGCTCGCCGAGGACAGGGATCCCAGGGTGACCGTCAGCGACATCCGCCATTGCACCGACGATTCGTTATGGCTTTTCCGTAGCGCGGCGTGCCTCTGGACAATAACGCACCCATCCCGGTCGAGCTCGTTCCGCGGCGGGGCGCGTCAATGCGGCGGTCCGACGACGGCAACGCCTCGGATGGCGACGCGGCGTGATCGCGATGAAGCGCATTGCCGCAATGTTCTCTCTCCTGCTGCTCGGCATGGTTGTCGCCGGCACGACGGTGTGGGGTGCGCTTGCCCTGTACTACTCCGACTTCGCCGGCGAGCGGACTCGCATTGCAATCGCCCTCGCATTCGGACTATGCGGATTGGCCACACTCGGCTTTCTGGCGGCATGGCCGCGCTGGCGCGGACGGGCGGTGGCCGGATTCCTCGTTGTGTTCGCGGCACTGATCGTCTGGTGGAGCCGGATCGAGCCCGCCAACGATCGTGCGTGGCAGCCGGAGGTGGCGGTGCTACCCTACGCGACGCTCGATGGCGATCTCGTAACGGTTCACAACATCCGCAACTTCGCCTATCGTAGCGAGACCGACTTTACCCCTGCTTACTACGACAAGACTTTTGATCTGAATAAACTTCAGGCGGTGGACTTGGTCGCTGTCTACTGGATGGGGCCGGACATCGCGCACATCTTCGTGAGCTTCGGGTTCGGGAATAGCGACCACGTCGCGGTCTCCATCGAGACGCGCAAGGAAGTGGGCGAGGGCTACTCCACCCTCAAGGGGTTCTTCAAGCAGTACGAATTGTTTTACGTGGTCGCTGACGAACGTGACGTCATCCGGGTGCGCACCAACTACCGCAAGGACCCTCCGGAGGACGTATACCTCTACCGGGTCCACGGTCCCAGCGAGAACGCACGGCGACTATTCCTCGCATACATTCACAAGATCAATGTACTGAAAGGCGAGCCGGAGTTCTACAACACGCTGATCACCAATTGCACGACCAACATCTGGCTGCACACGCGGGTCAATCCCGGACACCTGCCTCTGTCCTGGAAACTGTTCCTGAGCGGGCATGTTCCGGCCTATGCCTATGACGCCGGCAAGCTGGATACCAGCCTTCCGTTTCCCGAATTGCAACGCCGCAGTCTCGTCAATGCGCGGGCGCGGGCGGCGGGCCGGGCGGGGGATTTCTCGCGCCGGATCCGAGCGGGCCTGCCGGGTGTTTCGCACGGAATGCGATGAGCGTGGCGTTCATACACAACGAGAAGATATAGTGGAGGGCGGCATGGTGACCGGAAGCCTGTATCGGATCGCAGTACTGTCGTTGTGGGCCTCGCTCTGCTCGAACCCCGCGCTTGCCGCACCCTGCGACAAGACCGGAGCGCAAGCGCAGGGCCGCCCAAGGATCGGCCTGGTGCTGGGCGGCGGCGGCGCACGCGGCGCCGCACACGTAGGTGTGCTGAGGGTGCTGAAGGAGATGCATATTCCGGTTGACTGCATTGCAGGCACCAGCATGGGCGCCATTGTCGGCGGACTGTATGCTTCGGGCCTTAGTCCCGAAGAGATCGGACGCGAGATTCGGGAGATGGACTGGGATGACGTGCTCGAGGATAAGCCGCCGCGACCGGAGCGACAGTTTCGCCGCAAGCGCGACGACGACCTTTACCTCGTCAAGAAACAGTTGGGATATGAATCCGGCCAGCTTGAGTTGCCGCTCGGCTACATACAGGGCCAGAAGCTTGATCTGGAACTGGTCCGCCTGACGCAGCACGTCGCCGCTATCCGTCACTTCGACGAGCTGCCGATTCCGTTCCGCGCTGTGGCCACCGACATCGAGACGGGGAAGGAGATCGTACTCAGCTCCGGAAATCTGGCCCGCGCGATTCGTGCCAGCATGGCGGTGCCTGGAGCGTTCGACGCCGTGGAGATGGATGGCAGGCTCCTGGTCGACGGCCTGGTGACCAATAATGTTCCGCTGGATGTTGCGCGGGCGATGGGTGCTGACATTGCGATCGTGGTCAATGTCGGCACACCGCTCAAGGAACGCAGCGAGATTACCTCTGCCTTGGCCATCATCGAGCAGTACTCAAACATAGTGGGCCAGCAGAACGTTACGCGGCAACTGGACACCTTGCGCGAGACGGATATCTACATCCAGCCCGAGTTGGGCGACATCTCGACCTCTGACTTCAATCGTGCAGCCGATACCATTGGCCTCGGCGCGGACGCCGCCAAGACTGCGCGCGCGAAGCTTGCCAAGCTGGCCATCACCTCGGCCGGCTATAGTGACCACCTGGCTGCCCGTCGCGGACAGGTCTGGGAGGCGCCTATCGTCGGCTTCGTCCGCATAGAAAATCAGTCCAAGATCGGCGACGACGTCCTCGCGCATCCTTTCCAAGCGCTCATCGGCAAGCCACTCGATAGAAGAACGCTCAAGAGAAGCATCGAGGAGTTATACGGCTGGAACACCTTCGAGAGTATTCGTTACGAAATCATTGAAGAAGAGGACAAGCAGGGGTTGCTCGTGCATGTGAGGGACAAGAGCTGGGGGCCAAATTATCTCCAGCTCGGCCTCGCCCTGTCGACCGATCTCGAAGGCGACAGCACCTGGGATATCGGCGTGAGCCTGCTCAAGACCGCGCTCAACCGCCGCGCCGGCGAGCTGCGGCTGGCCGCCCAGATCGGCGAATCGCCTCTGGCGCTGGCGGAGTTCTACCAACCGCTCGATGTCGGCTTGCGGTACTTCATTACGCCACAGCTCTTTTTCGACAGCCGCAGTTTCAGTCGATTCGAGGGCGGTGAGGAGATCGAAGAGGTCCGCGTGAAGCGTTACGGCGGCGGTCTGGCCGCCGGCCGGGTGCTCGGCCGCTGGGGCGAGATCAGAGTAGGACTGCGACGCTACGCGGGCGATGGGGAGGTGCGCATCGGCGACCCTGCAACGTCTGACTTCTCTGACTTCGATTTCGATAGCGCCGAGGCGTACCTGCGACTTTACTACGACTCGCTCGACAACCGAGACTGGCCGCGTTCGGGGGCCATCAGCAGCCTGGAATGGATCGAGTCCGTGGAGAGCCTGGGGGCGGACTCCGACTTCTCGCAACTGCTGTTTACGGGCGGGCTCGCCCACTCCTGGGAGAAGCACACCTTCTTCGGCGGGTTCGAATTCGACTACACCGCCGACGGCGTTGCGCCAGTGCAGAACCGTTTCCGCACAGGCGGATTTACCAAGTTGTCCGGCTTTACGCAAGACCAGCTAAGCGGTCAACAGTTGGTGCTGCTGCGCAGCGGCTACTACCGCCGTTTGGGCGACATCAAGTGGCTGCCCGCCTATGCCGGCGTCTCGCTCGAATACGGCAACGTCTACGAGGGCCGCGACGATATCAGCCTGGCGCCCGGCGATGCATTGCTCGCCGGGTCGGTGTTCCTGGGTGTGGATACGGTGCTTGGCCCGGTGTACCTGGCCTACGGTCACGCCGAGCAGGGCAACGACAGTATCTACCTCTATCTCGGCCGGTTGTTCTGATCGCATGGGAGGCGGGATGCGGAGCCACGATCATCCGGATCTCGCTACACTGCATCCGGGCCACGGTGCTTAATGTCCGCGTTACAGCTCTTCGATGAAATCCCGCCATGGCAAAGCCCGGACGCCCGGTGCCACGGCGGGCGTCTGCGCACCTGACTTCGGCGCCTGGTGGACTAGCACCATATCCACCCTGGTTCCTGCGCCGCGCTTCTCGTTCAGCGCCCCGGCCAACCGCAGCATCGGTGCGGCCATAGCCGGCGTGACCGTGCGGGTTGCCTTGCACTCCACGAGCCGAAGAGAGCCTCCTCGTCCCGGCATCAGGAAATCCACCTCCAGTCCTTGCGCATCCCGGAAGTAGTAGATCTCCCGGCGTACCCCGGCATTGGCTTGGTGCTTGATGATCTCCGAGGCGATGAAGCCCTCGAACAGTGCGCCCAGGAACGGCGACTTGGCCAGCTCGGCGGCGCTGTCGACGCCCAGCAAATGGCAGGCAAGGCCCGGATCGGCGAAATACACCTTCGGTGATTTGATCAACCGCTTGCCGAGGTTCTCGTAGAACGGCGGCAGGATCAGGATCTGCGCCGTCGTCTGCAGCACGCCGAGCCATTGCGTGATTGTGGGCACGCTGACACCGATCGCCGCGGCCAGATCGCTCTTGTTCAGCACCTGCCCGTGGCGGCTCCCCAGGAACGCCAGAAAGCGCCGGAAGGTCGCGAGGTCCTTCACCGCGGTGACGGCCCGGACATCGCGCTCCAGGTAGGTCTGCAGGTAGGAGCTGAACCAGAGCCGCGCATCGCTTGGTCGCGCCACGGGCTCGGGATAGCCCCCGTGTAGCAGCGTGACCCTCGGAGTCTCTCGCGTGGACAGCGGAAGCAGCTGGAAGACCGCCGCGCGGCCCGCCATGGACTCCGACACCCCCTGCATGAGCGGCGCTTCCTGCGAGCCCGTAAGCAGCCACTGGCCGACGCGGCGCGGCTCCCGGTCGATGCGGGTGCGGACGAATGCGAACACCTCCGGCACGTTCTGCACCTCATCGAGGATCACGGGCGTCTTCACGGCATCTAGAAATCCCTGTGGATCGGTCCGTAGCCGCACCACGATGTCCGGGTCTTCTAGCAGGAAGTAGCTGGCCTTCGGAAACAGGCGCCGTAAGAGCGAGGTTTTTCCGGCCCGGCGCGGACCGGTCAGGACGATTGCCGGGAAGCCCTTGATCGCCCGGAGCACTTGCCTTTCCAACTCGCGGCTGACATATCGCATCGATGATAATCATAAAGTCGTACTTTAGAATTATCAATATACAACGCGGCCAAAGGTGTCGAATATTGTCCGGAAGGTACTCGTCCTACGGTACACCTCGATAAGCCGCGCCTCCTAATATGAAGTCGCCTAGTACGCTCGTTCATTGGTCGGCTGCATCGGCAGAGCATGGTGCAGCGGTTTTCAGGCAGCGGCGTCGGGTGGCCGGTTCGCCTCTTCTTTTTTGCCCACGAGTGTCGTTCGGATCTTGCGTGTGCTATTTCATTGGATCTTGGAGCGTTTCCGAAGCTCGTCGAACGGTAAGCGGGTGTCGAGTCTACCACTTTCATAAGCCGGTATTGATCTCATCTTATCGTCACGTTACTGTTCCTGAAATTACCGCGGCGAAACATCCGGACCATCGAAAGGACATAATTATGAAAACCATACGTACACAAAAACGCATCGCCGCCGCGCTCGGCCTCGCGCTGGGCGTTCTGTTCGCAACATCCGCCCATGCGGCGGAAAAGAAACCCAACATCCTTATTATATGGGGCGACGACGTCGGCTACTGGAACATCAGCGCCTACAACCAGGGCATGATGGGCTACAAGACGCCGAACATCGACCGGATTGCGAAGGAAGGCGCGATGTTCACCGACTACTACGGCCAGCAGAGCTGCACCGCCGGGCGCGCGGCCTTCATCACCGGCCAGACGCCGTTCCGCACCGGCCTGCTCAAGGTCGGCCTTCCGGGCGCCAAGGAAGGGCTGCAGGCGCGAGACGTCACGCTCGCCCAGTTGCTTAAGGCGCAGGGCTACATGACGGCGCAATTCGGCAAGAACCACTTGGGCGACCGCGACGAGCACCTGCCTACGGCCCACGGCTTCGACGAATTCTTCGGCAGCCTCTACCACTTGAACGCCGAGGAGGAGCCGGAGAATCCAGACTACTTCAAGGATCCGGAAATGCGGAAGAAGTACGGGACGCGCGGCGTGATTCACACCTGGGCGAACCCGGACGGCACCCAGAAGTTCAAGAGCACCGGCCCGCTCACCAAGCAGCGGATGGAAACGTTTGACGAGGAGATCGCCAAGGGCGCGACCGACTATCTCCAGCGAGCGAAGAAGGCGGACAAACCATTCTTTCTATGGGTTAACTTCACCCGCATGCACATCTGGACGCACCTTAAGAAAGAGAGCGAAGGCAAGACCGGCCTCGGCATCTATCCCGACGGCATGGTCGAGCACGACGGCCAGGTCGGCCAAGTACTCGACAAGCTCAAGGAACTCGGCCTCGACGATAACACCATCGTCATGTATTCCACCGACAACGGCGCCGAGAAGTTTACCTGGCCCGACGGCGGCACGTCGCCGTTCCGCGGCGAGAAGAACACTAACTGGGAAGGCGGCTACCGCGTGCCGGCGATGGTACGCTGGCCGGGGGTCGTCAAGCCCGGCACGGTCTTCAACGATATCGTGGCGCACGAGGATTGGATCCCCACGCTGCTGGCAGCGGCAGGCGAGCCGGACATCAAGGAAAAGCTGAAGAAGGGCTACAAGGCCGGCAATGAGACTTTCAAGGTGCATCTCGACGGCTACAACCAGACCGACTACTTCGCCGGCAAGGGTGCGGGCCCGCGCAAGGAGTTTTTCTACTTCAACGACGACGGCTCGCTGGTGGCGCTGCGCTACAACCAGTGGAAGCTCGTCTTCGCCGAACAGCGCGCGCACAGCTTCGACGTCTGGCAGGAGCCGTTCGTGACGCTGCGCGTCCCCAAGCTCTTCAACCTCCGCTCCGATCCGTTCGAAATCGCCGACCACGAGGGCATTGACTACAGCCGTTGGAGGGTAGAACGCGTCTTCCTGCTGGTGCCGGCCCAGCAGTATGTCGGGCAGTTCCTGGCCACGTTCAAGGAATTCCCGCCGAGCCAGAAAGTCGGCACCTTTTCCCTCGACAAGGTGCTGGAGAAGCTGACGCAAGGCGCGGGCAACTAGTCGTAGGCGTCCGGGGCAGTTCCGCTTTCCTGCTCCCGGAACTTCAAGTGCTCGGCATACCCCTTTCATGGAGATTCGCGGTGCCTTTTACTATGACTAAATTCGTATTTTGGTCCGGGGTCTACAACGGAGTGTTGGGTTTGACTCTGATATTTCCTCCGGTCTATCGGGCGCTGGGCCTGAACATTCCCGCGCCTTTATGGGGTTGGCTGGTGGGCGGCTTTCTCGCCTACACCAGCGCGGTGCTCATCCTCGCTTCCCGCAGCCTCGGGCGGCGCGCTTCGCTGGTCTACTGGGAGTCGTTCCTGCGCTACGCGGGGGCGCTGCTCCTGATTCCGGCGGGTCTCTTCGGCGATCTCGGACTGATCGCCGTGCCTTTGGGGCTGGCTGACCTCGCTATCGGCTTGGTATACATGATTGGCCTCCCCAAGGAGTTGGGCGTAGCGCATCACGTCTTGCTGCGCGACCGGCTGTTATAGACGCGCGGCCGAGCGGCAGTGAAGAACTACGCTTGAGTGACGGAATGAATGGCGTGCAAACGTGGCCCGATGCTGGCTTCGGCGGTTTTCAGGTCGTAGTCGGCCCGGAGGTTGAGCCAGTATTGCGGCGACTGGTTGAATCCCCGTCCAAACAGCAGGGCCAGTTCGGCCGTCACCGGACGCGCGCCCTTGATCACATGCGAAATCCGCATCGGCGGCACCCCGATGGCGCGCGCGAACGCCGCCTGGGAGAGGCCCAGCTCCTCCAGCGTTTCCGCCAGAAATTCGCCGGGATGAATGGCAAGCGCTTTTTGGCCATGATGCTGTCTCCTCAGTGGTAACCCACGATCTCCGTCGGCATACGGCGGGATTTGCCCGCGGTGTAGAAGCGCTCCGTTTCGCTGTCGGCGAAGGATTGAATCACGGGACGAAACATAAACATCCTGTTTATGGCCGTCAAGTGCTGTTCAATCAGTCCGGTAGACCGGCACGGGCGCTCCGACTTGCTGGCCGCTGCCGGACTTCGAGAAAGTGAATTGACCAAGGCAAACCCAAGGAGAACGCAGCAATGAAAGCCATTCCCACCCAAAACCTCGTGGCCGCCTCGCTCGCTTGCGTGCTGGCGCTCGCAACGACCCTCGCTCACGCTACGGATGCACTGCCCTCCTGGAACGACGGCAAGGCCAAACAGTCCATCGTGGACTTCGTCGCGAAGGTCACCAAGGAAGGCTCATCGGACTTCGTGCCGGTGGCCGAACGCATCGCCACGTTCGACAACGACGGCACGCTCTGGGCCGAGCAGCCAATGTATTTCCAGTTTCTCTTCGCCGTTGACCGCGTGAAGGCCACGGCCGCGGAGCATCCGGAGTGGAAGGACCAGGAGCCGTTCAAATCCGTGTTGACGGGCGACCTCAAAGGCGCGCTGGCCGGCGGCGAGCACGCCCTGCTCGAGTTGGTCGCGATCACCCACTCGGGAATGACTACCGAAGAGTTCGAGAAGATCGTCACCGATTGGATCGCCACCGCGAAGCATCCCAAGACGGGACGGCTTTACACGGAAATGGCTTATCAGCCGATGCTCGAACTGCTCGCGTATCTGCGCGCGAACGGCTTCAAGACGTTCATTGTTTCCGGCGGCGGCATCGAGTTCATGCGCGCCTTTGCGGAGAAGGTCTATGGCATCCCGCCCGAGCAGGTGATCGGCAGCACGGGCAAGCAGCAGTTCAAGATGCGGGATGGGAAGCCCGTGCTCGTGAAACTGCCCGCGGTGGAGTTCATCGACGACAAGGAGGGCAAGCCCATCGCCATCCAGAAGTTCATCGGCCGCCGCCCCATCACCGCGTTCGGCAATTCGGACGGCGACCTGCAAATGCTCCAATGGACCGCTGCCGGCAACGGGGCGCGCTTCTGTCTCTACGTCCATCACACCGACACCGAACGCGAATTCGCCTACGACCGCAAATCGTCCATTGGCCGCCTCGACAAAGGACTCGACGAAGCGAAGGCGCGCGGCTGGACCGTGGTGAGCATGAAGGACGATTGGAAAAGCATTTTCTCGCCCGAAAAGAAATGAACTACGAAACGACACAACGATGAAAAAGCCCTGCCAGCATTATGCTTGACAAACATAATGTTTGACAGACATCAAGGTCGCGGGCATGCTGTCCCGCATGAAACTGGATTTCGTGAACCGGAAAGCGGAACTGCGAGAACTGCACGCCGCAGCGAAACGGGGCGGACTGCTGGTGGTGTATGGCCGGCGGCGGGTGGGCAAGACGCGCCTGTTGCGGCACTGGCTTGCGGCCCGTGACGACCTGTACAGCCAGGCCATCGAAGCGCAACGCGATTTGCAGATTCAGCAGGTGTTCGAGGACCTCCGCGCGCGGCTCGAAACGCAGCTTGTGCCCAAGACCTGGCCGGAGTTGCTGGAAATCCTCGCGCTGCAAGAGCGGCGCTGGGCACTGTGCCTGGACGAGTTTCCCTACCTCACGGCGGTGGACCCGTCGCTGCCGAGTCAGTTGCAGAAGTGGCTGGACCACTCGCTTCCGCCGGGCTGCCTGTTGATCCTGGCCGGATCGAGCACGCGCATGATGCACGACCTGTTTCTCAATCGCGCCGCGCCGCTCTACGGTCGCGCGCGCAAACTTCTGCACGTCCAGACGATGGATTACGCGGCGTTCTGCCGGGCGTGCGGACAGGACCCGGGCGACCTGGAATCGTTCGAGAAGTTTGCCTGCGTCGGCGGTATCCCGAAGTATTGGGAGTTCGTCGAGGCCGGGCAGGATGTGGTGGCGCTGGCGGAGTCGCTCTACTTCGATTTCGCCCCCTACATGGAACAAGAGCCGCAACGGATTCTGCGCGACGAGGGTGTCATCGGCCTGAACGCCGTGGCGGTGCTGGAGGCGGTGGGCCGGGGTGCCGAGCGGCCCTCGGAAATCGCCAGCCGGCTGAGCACGGCGCAGACCAACCTGTCGCGGTTACTCCAACAACTGCTGGACGCCTCCATCCTGACACGCGAACTGCCGTTCGGCGAAAGCGTGCGTTCCACCAAGAAAACCCTCTACCGGATTCAAGACCCGACGATGCGCTTTTGGTTTCGCGTGTATTCGCCGCACCAGAGCCGGTGGCGCACCTACCCGGCGGCGGAGAAGCGCAAGCTCATCCATGACCACACCGCCACGGTCTTTGAAGACTCCTGCCGGGCGCGCTTTCCGGGTGCGCAGCGGCACTGGGAGAGCGCCGTCGAACTGGACTTGGTCGCGCCCGACCCGAACGATGCGAAGCGGTTGCTGGTGGCCGAGATCAAATGGCGGCCCTTGTCCGTCGCGGAGCGCAAGAACGTGCTCCGACAACTGGAGAGCAAGTGGGATCGCTGTTCCCTGCGCCCGCGCCATCCCAAGGTCCGGTTCGAAGTGCTCGACGCCGGCATCCTCGCGGTCTGAAGACTGCTGTTCACCTTTCCCGCGGCGTGACATAAAGCCTCAAACGGATATCCAGGCTGGACATGGATTAGTGGACCGTAGCGGCGTAGGAGCACAGACCGGCCCTTGCCATTGTTAGTATTCTTCGTTTCAGGGATGCGTCCTGTGCTGGCTTTTTCAGGAGACAAAGTTCAGCGTTCGGTCGATAAGCCAAAAGGCGGCAACGCTACCGATTGCATAGGCGGCCACCGATTCCGACGCGGCGTACGCGGGCTTCGGATTGATGCCGAGCTGGCTGAGTCTCCTGCCGATAAAGGCCAAGCCTGTCAGCGCGGCCATGACAGACGCGATGAAGAGGAGTTGTCCGAGCTCGACGCCGAGGTTGAAAAACAGCAGCGCGAGAGGAATGGCATTCTGCGGGAGGCCGACTTCGTGGAGCGCGCCGGCGAAACCAAAGCCATGCAGCAATCCGAACGTGAACGCCACGACCCACGGCCAGCGCTCGGTCAATCCCGACCGACCCTGGCGACGGTGGACGATCTCGCAGGCCACGAACACAATAGAGAGTGCGATGACCGCCTCCACCGGTGGTCCCGGCACGCTCACGAATCCGAGCGTGGCCGCGGCCAGGGTGATGCTGTGTGCCAGCGTGAAAGCGGTAATGGTGCCGACAAGTCGCCACGAGCCTTTCACCAGGATGAGAAGCGCGAGCACGAACAGGAGATGGTCGATGCCCCGAAGGATATGCTCGACGCCGAGCACGAGGTAAGTGCGGGAAACGTCCAGTGCGCGCGGCGCGGCTTCCACCACGAACGACGGCGCAGACGGCGTAAGGCGGATGACTTGCGTAGTTCCGTCGCGGCGTTCCACGCGCACGAGCACATCGGTCATCGTCGCGCTGAGACCGGCGATATGAATCGTGCCGCCGGTCAGACCGCCGGTGCGCTTGATGCTCCAGCGTTCCGCAAAAGCGCTGTTGACGAAGGAGGCGCGCGGCTCGGTCAGGTTGGTGGTGCCAGTCGGGAGCTCCACGTAGAGGCCGAGCCGGAGATCCTCGCCTCGACCAGGCACCTTCCAAAACACGTCGTAAGTCTCCGGGCCGCTCTGCTTGAGCTCGAGATAGGCAGGCCGGACCTCGTGGGCGAGCACCCCTACGGCGGGGGCGGCGAGCAGCAAGAAGACAAGGAAAACGCGTTTCATCGCCCGCTCTGCGCCGCGAGCTTGTCCGCCGGCTGCGGACGCTCAATGGTCACTGTGTAACGTTTGAGCAGCCCTTGATAGAACTTCTCGTTGGCTTCCAGCCGTTCGGCGTTGGCCCACTCGCGTCGCACGGCTTCCCGCACTTCCTCCAGCACGGGAACGCGTCCCCCCGTGCGCTGGCCGACGAACACCAGATGCACGCCGTAGCCCGACTCCACCGGCCCCTGCCAGTGGCCGGGCGAAAGCTCACCCAGTTTATCCGCGAACGCTGCGCCGAACTGCTTCGCGACCTCGCTGGCCGGCACCGCCTCGAACTTATGGCTTAGCAAGAAAGGATCGCCCAGCGCCGAGACATCGGCTTTGCCGCCGGCCTTGTTTAACTTCGCGAGCAGTAGCTCAGCATCGCGCGCCAGATGTTGGCCGCGGCGATCCGGGTTGAGATAGACCTGAGTGAATGTGAACCGGCGCTCGACGCTAAAAGTCTCGGGGTGTGCTTTCAAATACCCGCTCAACTCGTCATCGGTGGGCTCGGCCTGGGCAGCGACGTCATCGGTGACGAATTCCATTTTCTGCCGAAGACGGCGGCGGATGACGATGTCGTCCTTGTCCAACCCGAGTGCCATCGCCTCGCGGTAATAGACTTCCTCGCGAATATAGTCGTGGATCAAACCCTCCAGCTCTCGGTGCGTGGGCGGACGTTGCCAGGTGCGAGCGAAGCCGATCGCTAGCGACTCGATCTGCCCCTGCGTGGCGACGATCTCTCCCGGCTCGCTACGGGTGCGCTCGCCCACGAGGCCGAAGACGACGAACAGTCCCGCGCCTAGCATGAGGAAATGCACCAGCGGTTCGCGCAGGAGTTTTTTCATATGAAACCTCACGGGTTCCTACTTCGCCGGGTTGAACCAAATGGGTGACGTGTAAGCGCGCTCGGTGGTGGTCATCTTCGTGCCGGGGAGCGGCTTGGTGCCAAACTTTTTCGCGTCGTAGGCGGTCCAGCGCGGGGTTGGGATTTCGATGACGCGCACGTAATAAAAGGCGCGCTGTTTGGCGTCGAAGTCCGGGTCTTTCCAGACGGTGATCAACTCGGGCGAGCCGATGGTATTGGACCACGTGGCGTTCTCGACATCGACGGTGTTGCCGACGCTGGGGAGCTTGCCGTTCGCGCCGGGTTTGCGGTTGCCGCTCCACGCGACGTCATAGACTTTCTCATGCACGTCGTCCTTGGCATCGAGCCAGCCTTTGATGATCTGGATGCGATCGAGGTTGCCGCCGATCGGGTCTTTCATCGCGGCGGCGAGGAAGGTGGGCGCTTTGCCCCCCGGGGCAGAGCTGAGGTCGCCCCCCATCGGCACGCCTTTCCGATACCCGATCACAGCCGGTTCGCGTGAGCTTGCGTCGGCTTTTTCAAACTCCCAGCCGCCGAAGAAGCGCACGACGAGCCGCGAGCCGGTGGTGGCATAGGTTTCCTTGCGCTGCATGGCGTCCCACAGTGAGGCGCGCGTGTTTTCCTCGGCCCAGACCGCGGCGTAGCCGGAGGAGACGACTTCCCAATCGAAAATGCTCAAGCCGGACTTCGGATTGTTGATGAACTTCGCGTGCAGGCGCTCGGGCGAGGGCTCGCCGGTCGTGATCTTGCCGAAGAAATTATCCTCCTCCGCCGTGGCGAGGCCGGTGTGGGAATCGGTGCTGCCGATGATGCCAAACTTGTAAGGATTCGTGCCGAACTTCGCCTCAAGTTTGAGGCCGTTCTTGAGCGCCGACCGGGTGTATTCGCCTTCGAGCATCTCGTTCTTCTTCTTCTCGCTGAGGTCGAGATTACCTTTGTCCCAAGTCTCGTAGTCGGCGAACTCGTCGTTCGGCGAGAGGAAGGGATGCGTCTCGCCGTCGCCCTTCATCTGCGTGGCCTCGTAGAGCCGCTCCCACTTCGCGCGCTGCTCGACGTACTCGCGGTCGATGGCTTTGCCGAAGGACTCGACGATGGGGAACATCTCGCCGTTGCTCAGGTTGCCGTTGTGCGCGATGGCGAGCACGCTGCCACCGGTTTTCTTTTCATAGGCGTCCATCCATTTCCATAGATCGGGGGGATTGATGCTGCCGAACGGCGGGATGCACGTGTAAGGCTCGACCTGGATGGCCTTGTCGCCGTTGTCGCGGTAGATGACGTTGCGATGCAGGTTATTGCCCTTGCTGAGCGCGGTCCACTCGTAGCCGATGAACGCGGTGAAGCGGCCGGGATCGTTGTAATGCTCGGCAGCGTCGATGGTCTCCTTCCACGCGCCGCGGAAGGTGGGCGTGCCGGGCAGGGACATGATTTCTTTGGGGAATTTCCCTTGGGAAAAAGTATTGACGAGATCAAACACGGCCTCGGCGTTTTTCCCGGCCTGGATCATGTCATACCATTGGCGGCCCTTGGGGTTGGCGAGCATGTAGGGCTTGCCGGCGAGAAGCTCCGGGAAGAAGCCCATGTTGTCCGAGTGATCCGAGACGACGAGGAAATCGAGCGAGCGCGAGAGCTTCACGGGCTGTCCGCTCGACGCCATGACCTGCTCGCCGCGCGCGAGGCGATAGGCATCGCGCGGATAGAGCCGGGCGCCGGCCAAACCGGCGTCCATCGAGAAGCCGGTGTGCAGGTGCGTGTCGCCGAAGAACGGGCGCGCCGGGAAATGACGCTCGGCGTAGGGCGAGTAGGGGCGCTTTTGGAACGCCTTTCCGGCATTTTCTTTGTCGATCGTGCCGGCGTCGCCGGTGAAGGATTCATCCGCGGCGAAGGCCGGGAGTGCGAAGCTCGCAGCGGTCAGCGCGAGGATTGTGGTCAGTGTGATGAGTCTTGTAGACATCGTTGTTGTTCCTTTCGGTTTCATTGTACGAGTTCGCTCTCGCCCGGCCGCCAGGTCTTTTCGAACCACGGTTAGAGCGGGCCGTAGAGACGCAGGATGATATTCCAACCCTTGCCGAGGTGGTAGCCGTCGGGCGGAAGTAGACATCCAGCGAGCCGTCAGCGTTCTGCGGGTGGTTTTCATTGTTGTGTACTTGCTATGGTCCGGGTATTTCGCTGCGGTCATTTCGGGAACAGGAACGTGACGACGAAGCGTAGGCCCCAGTCCGGTCCGCCTTCGGGCTTCTCGGCGTAGTAACGCCCGCCGAGCGTGAGCTGGATGGGCTGCTTGCCGAGCTTGAGGAGTTGGCTGACTTGCAAATTCAGCGGGGCTGTCCATTGGTTATTTTCCCAATCGTAGGTGGACTCGGTGTTCAGGCCGAACGTCGTGAACGTCTTCGTGGTGTAGGAGACGAACGGTTGAAGGAACGTCGCGTTCACGTCGGCGGTGCTCCCCTGTCCGGCGAAGGACCAGAGGTGATTGGCCAGAGCCCCGTAAGTCCAGCCTTTCTCCTGCCGGAGCAGAAGGGCCGTGGGGCCCGCGCCGACTTTACCGGTGCCAAGCGCGTCGTCGGTGGACGTGGGCCAAAGGAGGACCGGACCCGCGCCCCAAATCCAGCCGCCGCTCGTCGGCGCTTTCGGCGAGAAGAAGAGGCTTTGCACCGTGTCCCCGAGGCCGAACTTGCTGTCGCCGCCCTTCACTGGTGACTCGGCATAGACGATGGGAAGAATCGTGCGTGTGATGAGATTCCAATTCTCGCTGATCGAGAAGGGAATCACGGGCTGGACGTTGGCGGTATAACGCATGGCGTCCGCCGCGCCGATGCCGAAGTCCCAATTGTTCTGAATCGGCACGCTGATGAGGCTGGCGACGGGGTTCTGGAGTTTCATCGCCAACTCGGAGGCTTTGGCTTTTTCGTCTTCGGCTGCAGCGTCCTGCGCGACGAGTGTTGTAACGGTGAGGGTCAGCGCGCAACCGAGCGCGGCGGCGATGTGGTTTTGTGTGCGGGTGGTTTTCATTATTGTTGTGTCGTTTCGGAGTTCATCTCTTTTCGGGCGGGAAGATGCTTTTTCAATCGTCCTTCATGCTCAACACAGTCCAGCCGCTCGCCTTCGCTTCGTCGAGCCCTGTGTCGAGGCGGCCAATGGAGCTAACCGACTACCCCTTCCCTTAGTTGATAGTGTTTGGCCTTGAGGTGGATGCTGATCTGGAACAGCTTCCGAGTCTGTTGGCTTGTGAATCGGCACGAGCGGCGAAGCCGCGACTCCGGTTCCTATGCCTCGGAGGGCGGGCGGTAACCGCTCTTATTAATACTCGGTTTTGGAACGGATACCGCCTCCGCCCCGTCGAACTGGCTCCCTTTACTGGCCCGGGAACCCTTTGGCCGCCATGCACGAGGCATACGCCTGGTTGTAAGCGTTGGCGGAGGCGGCTTGCTGTTGCTGGGCCTGCTGTTGGGCCTGCGCGCTCTGTCGGCGTTGCTGGCGCTGCCGGGCCGCACCCACGGCCGCGCCGGCCGTGGCGGCGTCTTGCACCTGGTTGCGGGTGTATTCCTCGGCGACTTCGTCGGGCACGTTGTCGTACTGGTTCGCCTTGGACCGGCCCTTCGCTGCGCCCGCCATGGCCCCGGCCGCCGCGCCGCGGGCACGGCCACCCGCCTGCGGTTGGCTCGCCGTGGTCGTTGGGGCGGCATTGGGGTTAGAGCCCGTCTGCTGCTGGGCAATGCTGGAGCATTCAGCCTGCGCCTGCTGAAGTGAGGGTTCACCCTCGCCCTGCGCCCACACCGAACCGGCTAGAACAACTCCGAATGCGCCGATAACTCGGCGAATGGGTATTTGATCAAACATGGCCTACCTCCAAGGCTTGTTAACTCTACCGAATGCATCGCGCGAAGACGAGCTTCCACTGGTTGTAGCACAGCGCCAACAGCGAGCCGCCGTCGGGCCAGGTGAACTTTTCGGTGTACCCCGCGACCAGCAACATCGCGGCCCCAAACGCGTATGGAACTCCCCAGCGCTTCGTCATCGCGACCCCCTTTCCCGGTAGCCTTGTAGGCCCTACTTTAATAACCCGCCTGCTCTCAATATCCCGGCGGCGGAGCCACGGTCACATAGGTGACGCTACCTCCTGAGTATGCCTGGTTGTACCAGGTGGAACCGCACTGGTAGTAGGTCACACCGCCCGCGACCACCGTCGCTGCGGTACAAGGCAGCGTATTGTAGTAGTTATAGGTTGTATAGCTTGGAGTCGAGGCCGACGAGACAGCAGCACCCACGACTGCAGCCGTGCCGGCGACTACAACGCCGGCCACCACGGCATCCCCCACATCGAAATCGTCGTCGTCCCAGTGGTCGTTGTGGCCGTGATGGTAGTAATCGTCCGCGTATTGTTGCCGGCCGCTCGCCCGCTCTGTGGCGCCCTGCTGGCGCACATCGGTCCGCTCGGTATAGCCCTGCTGGCGGGATTCCGTCTTGTCGGCCGAACTCTCCTGGCGCTGGCCCTGTCTCTCAGTCCTCTCCGCCTGGCCCGAGGTCCGGGTGTCGGCCCTATTCGTGGAGGCTGTTTGCCGCGTTGCGGACCGTTGACCCGATCTCTGGGCGGCTCCCGACTGACGGGCGTAGGTCTGCTGCGTCTGGGACCGTTGCGCAGATCGCTGCGTCGCACCCGCCTGACGGGAGGCCGTGCCCGCGCGGCCCTGCATACCTGCCGAGCGCGAGGCCGATCCGCTTGGCCGGGACGAGAAGCTCCCGCTCGCCGCGGCGCCGCCGCGGGAGAATCCACCGCTGCGAGTGGCCGCCCTGCCACCGCCGCCGCCACGAGCGGCCGCCCCGCCACCACCGCCTCCTCGGGAAAAGCCACCACCGCCCCCTCCACGCCGGGCGTCCGCGTCATCCACGAGTCCCCCCAGGAACACGAGGGCGGTGACGATGGTCGTGACAATCACTAATGGCCTGGTTTTCATTGCTGTTCTCCTCTCTGGTCTGGCGCTTCCTTTCTCGGGACAGCGACCGCACGCAACTGCGGGAGGAAGGCAATTTTCTCCGCTCCCTCGGGGGGCGTGAATGCAAACATCGAGTCGGTGACCTCCGGCGAGAGGTTCCAGTCGGAGAACTGTGCCCGGAATTGGGGCTCACCTTCTGCATCCTTATACGTCAACACCACCCGCAGCGGTAGCGGCTGGTCGCCCTCCGCAACCCACATCTGGAAGTCCACCGTGTCGGTGCGCCCAGCCAAGTGGTGAGAGGGCACACCAAGGATGTTTGTTTTCTCGACGTAGTCGAGAGACTGAGTCCTGCGATCAAGCTCGGCCGGTAGCCGGCTGACGAACAGCATTGCGAGCGGCAGTCGCATGCGAAGCTCCTGGATGAAATAAGTGATCGCCTCGTCGATGCTACCAGGCTTCGGCGCCTTCGCGTAGACGTTCCGCGGAGTGCTGAAAACCGTGATCTCCTTGCCATCGAAGAGGACTAGATTCTTATCCCCGTCGCTCTGCTCGACCTCAATTCGCAAGCGGTCGGGTCGGCTCACGGTGACTTTCCGGAGATACCCGAACTCGACCTTCTGGCCCGAGGGCTGGACCACATCGTAGCCGCCCCGAATGCTCACCATGAAACCCTGGGCCTGGGACAGGAACTTGGCCATGCCCATGAGGATGGCCTCGGCGTCGGCCTGCGGCTCAGCCGCCGCTCGCGATGCCGAGCCTGGGGTTGCTGGCGATTCCGGGCGAGTGGCCGCCTCGCCCCCCGCGCAGCCCGATAGAACCACTAGGATCCACGCGCCCAGCGCGGCGGGTACTCCCCGGCACCATGTTGTGTTCATCGCTTAATTCCTCAAGGCAGGCGTTGACGTTAAACTAAGAGTAATTATAGTTAAGCTCACCCGATCTTTCCCCGGGTCTCAAGCCGAAATCCTGGAGCCGGCAGACGTCTACTGCCCTACATACTTTGGGTCGATGTTACTACTTTTTGTGCCCTGCAAGCCAGCGCCGGCCATCAATCCCCTCTGGTCGAAGAAAAACGCATAGATGTCGTCGCGGGCCACGCGATCGCCCGCAGCTTTCCGGACCCCGAGGACCGGGCTCCAATGGATCCGGTTCGAAAAAGTCGCACATCAGGTTTTTCACAATATCTCCACATTTGTATATCCACAGACCGCTTGACAGCCCTCAGCACGCTCCATAGAGTTCGTCATCTAAGAGCCGTTGTGTCCGCCGGATTTCACACTACTGCTTATACAGAGGGTATCCGTATGAAAAGAAAAACATGTTCCCTCTGCATCGTCACGCGCGATGCACAGCTCATCGATTCCGCCCTGCCGAGGACCGATACGGCCTAGGTCTTGGGCATTCGCACCCTAGTGAATTTATAACTAAGGGAGCGCGCTCCGCCGCACTGCTCGCGACCTGGGTCACGGACCGAGCCCCGTCAGCGCGGCTAGCGGTTCGCCAGGACCGGACAGAGCTTGGCTTCGATGAGCGAGTCGTCCGCCGTGACGAGGGTAAGGTCGTACACCAGCGCGGTGGCCACCAGGAAACGGTCGCTCGGGTCGGGGTGTGCGAGCATTACCTCGCGGCTGCGAATCGCCACCTCAAAGGTCAAAATGGCTTCTTGCGCCGGAGTACTGGCGAGCGCGTCCGCGACCCATCTGCGAGGCTCATCATCCAGCTTCACGCGGCCGCGCTCCGCCAGGACCAAAAGCTCCCAGACGCTGATCGGCGAGACCCAGAGCTCGTTCTCGGCCCGGGTGACAGCCGCTGTTACGCGCTTGCTCAGCCTGCCGGGCTCAGCGAGGCTCCAGAGCCAGATATGCGTGTCGAGCAGCAGCTTCAACGCCTCATCGCCGCCCAGATCCTCGCGTCGACGGCTGGCCCGACGACATCGCCGGAGATCTCGACGCGCCCCGCCATGGCACCGAGCCAATCCGACCGGGAGGCTCGCCGTTGTGGCGGAATCACCTCGGCGACCGGCTGGCCGAAGCGTGTGATCAACACGGGCCGTCCGGTGCGTTTCACACGCTGGAGAACCGCAAGGCAGGTTGCTTTGAACTTTGACACCGGGATGCTCTCCATGGAGAGCACGCTAACATGGTCAGAAATCATGGTCAAATGCGCTCCGCCCCAATCGCCCGCGGCGAGTCCGTTGCGACTGCCGTGACGAGGAGCGTCGAATGACCTCCTCGGTCTCGGCTCTCAGGCGGTCAAAAGGCGTCCGCGACACCCGCGCGGCATGCGGGCATGACGACCGAGGAGTTTGCGGACATCGTCCGCGATTGGACCAGGACGGCGAAGCATCCGAAAACCGGCCGTCTCTAAACCGAGATGGTCTATGAACCCATGCTGGAGCCGGTCACGTACCTGCGCGCGAACGGCTTCAAGACCTTCATCGTCTCGGGCAGGGGCAAGCCGCAGGAGAGGCCCATGCAACGTGTCCTAAGGAGGTATCTATTTCAGACCGCTCGGAGTAAGATTTCGGTACATCTCGAGGTCAAAGGAAGCTATCGTTAGTGACGGGGGAATAACGACGCGATTGACGATAAGAGTCCTGGTGGGGAATTTACCGCCGGCATTTGCCGAAACTTCGCGACGCATTGCAACGAGAACTGAAGATCAAAACGGCAGAAGGCAAGATTCAACGGGCAACATAATCAAGGGGCACTCCGAATTCCAACTAAGAATGGGCTGGACTCCCGGGGCGGTTTTGCTAGAGCAGCGTGCCATCCTTGTTCCGGCATTCACTGAGCCCCGAATAACGTCCAGCTTTTCGTCAGACAGAGGTCAGGAATGAAACGAATCAGCGCGCTCGGGGTAGTACTCTGTGGGCTCGCCCTAACGGCGGCGGCCCAAGCTGCATCGCCGGCGTACTGCTCGGATTACGCACAGCGTGAGGCGCAGTATGCGGCACCCACCGGTTCAGGATTGGTGCGTGGGGGGTTACGTGGGGCGGCCGGTGGGGCCTTGTTCGGGGCCATCGCCGGCGACGCGGGCAAGGGCGCCGCCATCGGTTCTATCGTCGGTGGTGTGGCGGGCGGGGCCCGCAATCAGGGGGCTAAGAGCCGAGTGTATAATGACGCGTACAATTACTGCATGCAAGGTGGCCAGTAAGGACGCGTGCGACACCGGTATGCCGTTACCGCCATTGCGTCGGCGGTGTGTGACACCCCATTCGGGAACCCTGTGCGAGCCTCGTTCGCTCTAAATCATCTCACTCTACAACTCATAGGAGAACAGCTATGCGTGGATTTTGGCCAGGTATTGCGCTCATGACTCTCTCGACCGTCGCGGGCGCGCAGACTTCCGAGTCGGTGCGCGATCTTTCGACTGTGACCTGTAAGGAGATCATGGGCGCCGATGATCGCGGGCGTGAGCTCTCAATGGCCTACATGCACGGCTACATCAACGGCAAGGCAAATCGCACGACGCTGGATCTCGACAAGAACGCGGCCATCACCGACAAGGTGCGCGAATACTGCCTGAGCAATCCCACCGCCAAATTTGTCGGGACGTTCCAAACCCTCAGCAAGTAAGCACGAGGCGATGGGTATACTCTGCGCGGCCCGGCGTCGATGACAGGCTGGGTTGAGGAACGAAACCGCGCAGATGGGAACCGGCCGATTCGCCCCCGCTAGTACGCGATCTCCTCGCACGGGAGTTCGGGGAGGTTCGCCACGACGGCGGGTCGCAACACGGTCGATCGGGCGGACCGGCCTGTCTGGCTCAGCGAGTGGTTATGCAGGCTGCTGCTCATGTTCTATAGGCGCGTGGGTCTGAGGCACGCGGCCCCACCGCACGCGGATCGTGACATCCATCGGCGCAGCGTGCGACGACGGGTAACAACGGGGATCAGAATCCCTTCGCGAGGGTCACCACGAGGTTTTCTCCTTCAAACCGCGCCTCGGCATCGAATTCCCACTGGTAGCGAACTGTCAGCGCGGCCTTCCACGGCACGAACGTGAGCCCCGCTTGGAGGCCCGCGGCGTGGACCTCGTCTTTCGCATTGAGTTGCACGTTGCGGATCTGCGGCACATCGGATCCGGAGTCCTCTTCGACCTGCCACTGGCTGTAGCCGCTCGTCCCGATTTCCGCAAGCCAGGTCTGCCCTTTATTGAGCGGTAGGTATTGACTGACTCCCCAGTTGAGGGTGAAACGTTCCCCCGGAGTGATGTCCGCATCCTCCCTCTCGTGGTTGATCTCGAAGGTGCCCGCCAGCATGATCGCCGTCCCGCGCTGGTCAAATGGGTACCAGGTCCCGGCGACCTGCAACTGATGCTCCCAGAACTCGAGGCTGAGCCCGTCGTCCCCCGTCGGGGCATAGAAGCCATAGCCGGCCGCGACGTCATAGTGCTTGCCGCCCCATCCCAACCATACCGGCTGGACGAACAGATCGCCGAAGCCGAAGTCCGTGTCGGCTTCCAGGCTCGCGCTGAACTCCCGGTCAAGGAACGTGCCCTCACGCGCCAGTCTCAAATTGACCTGTGCGCTGTTATCCGCAAAGGGAGGTGCGATGTAGGCGGCATAGCGCGCGCCCAGCACTTGCCAGGGACTCACCCACACAAAGGTGGGAACGAGCGCGTAGACATCGATATCGGGATCAACGGTCACGGTGCGAGTCGTGCCCAGCGGCCCTGTGCGCGAAAGGGTACGGACCTCGTCGCCGTTGCGGTTCTTCAACGTGTCCGTACTGTAGAAATAGTTGTAGAGGAGGCCATAGAACCCGGGCTCAGGAACGACGAAATCACGTATGTTCATCATGCCGGGCCCGTAGTGGCCGAGCTCGCCGGCCCAGACGCTACCGGTGCCGGCGATGGCAGCGGCTGCGGTCAGAAGTCGAATGCGGTTTTTCATGGTCCTGATCTCCACGTTGGATGCTTCGGAAAGCTTACCCAAGGGTATTCTCAGAAATCAGAGTAAGCTCGCTCCACTGCATTGGTCAATGCACCTGATCGATCTCCGCATTGAATAGACGCCTGGATCGAAGCCATACGTCCGTTCAGGACGACCGTGATCAGCCTCCTGGTGGTTCGTGCTGTCACCCAGGTCGACACGAGCGGCATCCAGGCCCTGGACGTGATACACTCGGAGTTGAAAGCCGAAGGGATCCAGTTGCTGGTGGCGCGACCCAACCTCTACATGCGCCGCTACGGCGAGACCACGGGCATCGCTCTGCGGGTGGGGCGGGAGAACGTGTTCCCCTCGGTGCGAGCGGCTGTCGAGGCGATGCACGCGCGTGAGAGGCGCACCGACGGGATCCCGGCCATAGAGGTGCCGGATCGGTCCTTCCGCGCATTTTTCGATAACCAGCGGCGCAGTGAGCAATCGGTGGACCCAGGTGACAACGGCTGATGCTGGCGGCAGGAGATCCACATGAAGAAGAGTAGCCCGACCAAGAACACGATGAAAGCCGAAGGCCGATCCCGCACCGAGCGCGCGGAGTCTAAGCTCAAGCGCAAGGATTACGAGAAGGAGTTGCAGCGGCTCCAGGCCGAGCTGTGCGCGCTGCAGGACTGGGTGAGGCATACGGGCCAGCGGATCGTCCTCGTCTTCGAAGGCCGCGATGCGGCCGGCAAGGGCGGCACCATCAAGGCGATCACCGAGCGTGTCAGCCCGCGCATCTTTCGCGTCGTCGCACTGCCCGCGCCCTCGGACCGGGAGAAGAGCCAGATGTACGTCCAGCGCTATCTCAAGCATTTCCCCGCGGCCGGGGAGATCGTGATCTTCGATCGGAGCTGGTACAACCGGGCCGGCATCGAGTTCGTGCTCGGCTTCTGCACCGCGAAGCAACACGGGAAGTTCCTCACCGTCTGCCCGGAGTTCGAGCGCCATATCGTGGACAACGGCATCCGCCTCTTGAAGTACTGGCTTGAGGTGGATAATGAGGAGCAGCGGCGACGTTTCGAGGCGCGCATCGAGGACCCCGTGCGGCAGTGGAAGCTCTCGCCGACTGATCTGGAGTCGCGTCGGCGCTGGTACGCCTACTCGCGCGCCCGCGATTTGATGCTCGACGCCACCGACACTGACTATGCACCCTGGAACATCGTGCATTCAGATAACAAGCGCCGCGCGCGGCTCACCTGCATCGCGCACCTCCTGAGCCAGGTCCCCTACGAGCCCGTGCCACGCCCCAGGGTGCGGATGCCGCAGCGCTCCAAGAAGGGCGCCTACGACGATGTGGGGGCGATGGAACAGCGCCGCTGGATCCCGGAGCAATATTGATTTAGGCCACAGAGGGACAGGTGTTACGGCTGTTTCATTCGATTTTCGGCGGCGCTCCCGCTATAGATAGGCAGTACCCTGAGCGCCTGGTCGATGCGGCCACCGAGCGTGCCCTCGATGGCACGGACCGTCAAATTCTCTTTATATTCGCCGGGGACCACAGGAGGAAGACATGAGTGAATCGTCACAGGATCTGGGTCTAATCACCGTCCTTCTGCAAAGGCTGGAGACACAGAGGCTTCCAAGAGCGCTTGTCCTAAAGGACAAGGTCGATCGCGGCGAAGTGCTGGACGAATTTGATATCGGCTTCCTGGAAGAAGTGTTTGCTGATGCCAGCAACGTCAAGACGCTTGTGGCCCAACACCCCGAATATCAGGACTTGGTGGCACGCATGATGAACCTCTACAAGGAGATCACGGATAAGGCGCTGGAGAACGAAAAGGCGTCGCATTAACACCAAGCGCAGCGGGGGAGGATCGTCAAGGCCGGGCAGACGCTTTTTCTGATGGACCGGAAGCCCTTCGAGGCCAAGCTCAAGGTGGCCAAGGCTGCGCTCGGCCAGCAGCAGGCGCGATCCTGGACGGCACGGGCGAGTTATAAGCGGATAAAGCCGCTGGCCGCCGAGAACGCCAATGTAATTTCAAAACATAAACCCCTGAAAATGTGTATGTGGAGGATATCGAGCCGTGTTTCTTGACTACCTGGCATTGGGCTTTTTGATCTTCGGCGCCCTCGTCACTTTCTATCTGATCATTGGCATCCACGATATTCCCTACGAGATTGCCAAGAAGCGCAACCATCCCCATCAAGACGCTATCCACGTGGCGGGATGGGTGAGCCTGATGACACTGCACACTATCTGGCCGTTCCTGTGGATTTGGGCCACTATTTACAGGCCTGAGCGCGGGTACGGTTTCGCCGCGGAGAGCGGACAAACTAAAACGCTGGATACTCGTATTGCGGACCTGGAGGCGCGGTTAGCGGCACTCGAAGGCAAACCTCCGGAGGGAACGAGACCCTGGAAACCCGTTTAGCGGTGCTCGAAGGCAAGTCGTTTAAGCAGGTCAAGGCGCCGGATGCCCGCCTGACGGCACTCGAAGGCAGAACGCCTGCGCAGGAGGTTTAGCATGGAAATGTTGATGATAATGACCTACACGGCCTTCTGCTGGGCGGTGTTCAAGATCTTCAAGCTCCCCCTGAACAAATGGACGGTGCCTACGGCAATCCTCGGTGGCGTGGTGCTCATCGCCGGGACCCTGGTGGTGATGAATTACAACCATCCCTATACTACACTGGTGCGCGAGTACTTTGTCACGACACCCATCGTGCCCGATGTGCAGGGCCAGGTGATCGAGGTGCCAGTGGAGGCCAACCAGCCGTTGAAGGAGGGCGATGTGTTATTCCGTATCGACCCGGCGCCCTACCAGTATGAAGTAGACCGGCTTGAGGCAGCATTGGCGGACGCCAAGTCAGGTGCTGCGCAGCTTGAGGAACGTCTGCGGGCGGCCGAAGCGGCGACAGCCCAGGCCCGTTCCAACATCTTGACCTCCGAGTCTGAATATGGCCGTCAGGCACGTGAGGCGTTGGAACAGGCAAGGGCAGCGGTCGTGCAAATGCAAGCGCAGCTTGAACTCGCGCGCGAACAGTACGATCGGTATCAGCGGTTGTTATCGACAGACGCGGTCGCCCAGATGGATTTTGACAGGGCGAAGCGGAATTTCGAAAGTGCCCAGGCGCAACTCAGTCAAGCCCAGGCGGCGGAGCGGCAGGCAGCGGAGAAGCTCGAATCCGGTGGTGACCGGGTACAGGCGGCGCGCGAGCAGTTGCGTAGCGCGGAAGCCCAGGAACGCGAGGGGCGACTTGCCTTCGAGGCGGAGAGCGGAGGGGTCAATCCCAAAGTCCGCCAGATTACTGCTGAGCTCGACCGCGCGCGCTGGGACCTCGATCAGACTACCGTGCGCGCGCCCACTGACGGCTTCGTTACACAACTTCTCCTGCGACCTGGCATGATGGCGGTGCCATTGCCGCTGCGGCCGGCAATGACATTTATCCACACTACCGCTCCCAATGACCGCGCCCTGGTGGGTGCCTTCTGGCAGAACTCGCTGCAGCGTCTCAAACCGGGTGACGAGGTGGAAGTGATTTATAGGGCCGTGCCGGGGCGGGTGTTTAAAGGGCATGTAGACCGCATCTTGCCGGTGTTGGCGGAGGGCCAGTTGCAAACGAGCGGCACACTGGGGACCGTCGAATCCGTGCCGATGCCCGGTCGCGTACCGGTAGTCATCAAACTGGAGGACGACGTATCGGCATACCAGCTACCGGCTGGTGTTATTGGATCCGCGGCCATCTATACAAAACATGTGCATCATGTGGCACTCATACGCAAGATTCTGCTGCGCATGGTCAGTTGGCAAAACTATATTTTCGGTGAACTTCATTAAGGAAACATACCTCGGCTCGGCGCATCAGGGCGAGCTCTCTTTGGTGGGGATCCCGCGATCTATCACCCAGCTGCGCTCGGACTGGCCGTATTGCGTTTCGATCTTTTTCAGAAAATCCTTGAGCGTGGTCTTGTCCGAGGTATTGCCTGCCATCACTAGGCACGGTACCGCTTGCGATAGCCACCGGTCCGGGCGCGAATAGCCTGCACGCCATCGGCACCGGCATCATCGTGGCATGCTCGCCTCGACAGTGATCGCGAACTTTTTCGTGCCGCTCTTCTTCGTGCTGTTAGAAAGGCCTCACCGGCCTGTTCGACCGTCGCGCCCTGAGCAGCGAGGTCGCAGCAAGTGCGCCCGCGGCAGCCGCACCGCATGCCAAGCCGGAGGATGACTAAGATGTGGCGATTCGCGCTTGTCTGTTCCCTTGCAACCTTGCTGTCGGGGTGCGCTGCCGTTGGCCCCGATTACGTGCGTCCGGAGGTCGATACCCCGCAGGCATGGCGGGTCGGCTACCAGGAGGCGGCGGGGATGGCCGACACCCGCTGGTGGGAGCAGTTCGGCGATCCGGTGCTGACCCAACTCATCGCGACCGCGCTCCTCGAGAACTACGACGTTCGCATCGGCGCGGCGCGTGTGGAACAGTTCCTCGGCCAGCTCAAAACGGCGCGCTCCGGATTCTTCCCGCAGATCGGCGCTGCGGTGGCCGGGGGTGGCCAGCGCGATTCCGAGACCGGTCCCGGCGCGTTCCCCTCGAACCTCAGCAATCCCTTCGGCTTCTACGAGGCCCAGGTCAACGCGAGCTGGGAGATCGATATCTTCGGTCGCATCCGGCGCGCCACCGAAGCGGCCCAGGCGCAGGTGCTGGCGGCCGAGGACACACGCCGTGCGGTGATCCTCTCGGTGGTGACCAATGTGGCCTCGAGCTACATCGTGCTCCGGGCGCTCGACCGCCAGCTCGAGATCGCACGCGCCACCGGCCGCAACTACGGTAAGACCAAGCGGATCTTCGACCTGCGCTTCAAGGAGGGGATCGTCGCTCAAGTCGACGTCGCCCAGATACAGTCGCAGTATCAAGAGGCCCTTGCCGCGATCCCCGCTTTTGAGCGCCAGATCGCGCTGCAGGAGAATCTGCTCTCGATCCTGCTCGGCCGCAACCCCGCCCCGATCGTCCGAGGCCGAGCGCTAGCCCAACTCGCTATACCCGGGATCCCGGCCGGGCTGCCTTCGGCACTCCTCGAACGCCGGCCCGACATCGGTGCCGCCGAGCAGGATCTCATCGCGGCCAACGCCCAGATCGGCGTCGCCCGGTCGTTCTACTTCCCCACGATCTCGCTTACGAGCCTGCTGGGCACCGCCAGTGCCTCGCTCTCGAACTTGTTCACCGGACCGGCGAGCATCTGGGTACTGAGCGCCGCGGCCGCGGCGCCGCTCTTCACCTTCGGCAACATCGAGGGCCAGGTCCAGGCGGTCGAGGCCGCGCAACGGCAGGCCGTCGAACGCTATCGGCAGACGATCCAAGGCGCGTTTCGGGAGGTGAACGATGCGCTCATCGGCACGCAGAAGAGCCGCGAGGAGCTCATAGCGCGCGGCCTACGTGTTGCCGCACTCAAGGATTTTGCGCGGCTCTCCCAACAGCGGTTCGACGAGGGCGTGACGGGCTATCTCGAGGTTTTGGTCGCTCAGAACGATCTGTTCGACGCTGAGCTTCAACATGCCCAGATCCAAGCTGAAAGCCTCACCCAGCTCGTCAACGTCTACAAAGCCATGGGCGGCGGGTGGGTGCTGGAAGCGGAAAAGATCGCCCCCGCCGTACCTCGCCAAGGATGAGAGGTCTCGGTTCGGAGGACCTGTGACCATGGGGCCTCGATCTCCTGGTTAAGCTCGAGGAGAGTGGAACTAAAGGGATTTAAAGGGCCAGGGTCGCAATGCCTTTCACAATCCCAACGCTCCCTGCCCGTCGAGAGGGTATGCGCAAGTATGACACGTTCATGTCCCATGTCGGGCGCACGGTGGCCGCCAAGTGGTTAGGTCCAGGTAGGCACATCGACGCCGAGGTTCTGAAATGCCCGGATTTTTCCGCACTCACCGACCTCAGCCAATGCGCCGAGCGCGTGCGCACGATGGCGATAGTGCCATTCACCAGGCGATCCATCATTCCGCTGGCGATCGCGGAGCTCATCCCCATGGTGCCGGTGGTCGCGACGGTTATCCCGCTAAGAGATGTCCTGCTGAAGGTGGTCAAGCTATTGCCTTGGAGCTCGGCGTCCACGCCCCGCCGGCTCCGTAGCCCGCGGCCGCCGCCGGGTCGCTTTTTGTTCCTTCTCGCGAGGGCAGTTCGAGAAGCCGTTTCACGCTGGCAATCCGATCATGAGCAACGAAGTCCCGGAAGGATCAAGCAGGCTCAGAGCCGGGCGATCGGGACCCGAATGCGCCTGGCAACGGCCAGCATCCGGTTCCGGAGGTCAGTGAGAAAGCTGAACGCCGGCAATTCACTGCCGAGTACAAGATACGGATCCTGCAGGGCCTTGATCGCTGTTCAGAGCCCGGGCAGGTAGGCGCCTTGCTGCGGCGCGAAGGTCTTTACTCGTCTCACCTATCGAAGTGGCGAGCGCAGCGCGAATCGGGCTTGCTGCCATCCCTGGCGCCAAAGAGGCGCGGTCACAAACCCTCTGAGCGGCCACAGGCATTGATAGCCGAAAACGGGAATGACGGAAATTTTGGACTCCCGCCTTAAGTAATTACCATTCGTGTCTGACTTATGTCTGACTCCATATTCCACCGCGCAATGATCAACACATTGAAAGGGAAATGCCGACTTGCGCATCGCTTCGCGATGTGCGCCGCCGTGTTCGCGGCGATCCCGGTATGGGCCGATCTTGCCCGTGATGCCAGGACCACCCGTATCGTGCGCGAGGAGGGAAATCTGGTCATCGAAAATGCATTACAATTTGAAAAAGACAGAGACGGCAAGGCGATTACCTTCGAAACGGGGATTCAGTATGCCCCGAGCGATCGCATTCAGCTTCTTCTGGAGCCGGTCTTGTGGGAGCGGCAGATGCCGGAGGATGAATCCGACGCTAGTGGAATCGGGGACACGGATTTCACCGTGGCCTATCTGGCCATCGGGGCGGAGGGCCCGTGGCCGGCGGTCGTGCTGGCGGCGAAAGTTAAAATCCCCAGCGCCGACAACCGGGAGATCGGCACCGGTAAGGCCGACTATTCCGCTTCCGTTATCTCCGGAAAGGAATTCGGCGAATTGGATTTGAACCTGGAGCTTGAGTACGAAACGTTTGGCTCCCCGGCAGGAGAGGACTTGAAGGACCAGTTCATCTATACCTTCTCCCTCGATTATGGCGTAACCGAGAACTTGAGTTTCTTTGCGGAAGTCTTCGGGAACACCTCCCCGGCCGACGGCGAGGATGGCTCCTCCGCCGTCCTGGCGGGCGTGGAATACGACATCGAAATCAACAAACACGTGAACCCCTTCATATCTGTTGAGGTTGACACGGACGAATTGATCACCGCCAAGGTGGGTTTGGAATACGCGTGGTAAAGGGGATACTGTCTGATAATCATGTAAGGCAGGCATGCGCGGATGCGTAGCCGGGCTCGCGCAAAATACGGCATTCACAAAACGTTCGCATCGGAAAATAGCTATTGAGCTTCACCGACCAAAGTGAAAGCCGCCCAGTCGCGGGGCTTTGGGTAGCGCTGTTTAGTATCCAGCATCGCTTGGCGTAGCGCGACGGATTTGTCGTGGCCCTCGCGCAAATATCCGTAGAATCTCGTCATGAGTACCGACGTCGCTGTATCCGGGACTTTCCATAGAGAGACGACAACACTCGGGGCACCCGCTACGATCACCGATCGCGAGAGACCAATGACGCCATCGCCCGAAATATGGCCGCGGCCCGTGTCACACGCGCTTAAAACTACGAGTTCAGTTTTGAGTTCCATATTTAGGATCTCTTCAGCCGTCAACAGGCCATCGTCAGAGCCTGAGGGCGCAAGCGCCACGGCACCCGGCATATCTTTGCCGGGGAAATCATCCAGTATTCCGTGGGTTGCTAAGTGAATAATCCGCGCCTTGGCCATCCGGGAAATTACCGAGGCTTTGGTTGCTTTCGCATTAATCACAGGTTCTGTATTTAAGATCCTCGCTACAGCGATCGCCTCTTGTTCGCTCCCAAGAAGGGGTTCAAGTTGTATGGGTGGTTCGTCGGGATACGCCGAAACCTTTGGCATAGGCGACGGATTCCCCACGACGAGTGCTCTTTCAAGATGTAGACTGCGGATCCGCTTCCGCCGTTGCTGTGTCAAGTCAAGGAGTTGAATCGAGGGTGCCGTGAGAATGGTATGGCGATCGACGAGATACCTGCCGGAGTTATCTTCCAGTGCGGGAAAAGGCACCAGAAACAACGTTTCGTGCGGGATGAAAACAACCGTCGCAGCGGGATCCGCCGGTAACAAATCGACTATCGGATCGATCAGCACCTCGTGCAGCTCGCGCAAGGGATGACCATCGTCGTCGGTCGCGATCCGACCATCCGTCCCCGAACCGCCTCGCCCGCGGAGCCCCAGCGCGTTTCGCATCTGTCCAACGAAATCAGAAAGGGCGACGTTTTTAGTCGTCAGATCTAGAGACCGAAAACCTATTTCCCCACCCGGTTGTACGACCCAGATGTAGAGCGTACCCGCCCGCCCGCGAAGCTTACCTTGAACCTTAAATGCATCTTCTGGAATGAGCGAATATTCCACTAAAGTCGCTTGGTGCTCGCGGGCTATCCGCGCGATTTGTTTGATGCTTGGTGGCGAGATCGCAGGCGCGGATCCCGATGATAACCTTTGCGCTAGCTGCTCGACGAAAACCCGCGACCGACCTTGTTCGGAAGCTTCGAGGGCGTCACTATGTTTGTTTCGGGCAACTAATACTTGCTGGAGTAAATTGTAAGTCAGCACCTGAGTATCAAAGATCGACACCTTCGCACTGTCGGCAAGCCCCGGCCGTAACGAATCGTATAAGGCGACGGCCTTGCGGAGAGACTGCTCGGCTTGTGCAAAATCCCGTGCACCAAAATAGGCATGACCGAGGTTATTGAGTGCGATGGCTTGTAGACGCCGATCCCCAACCTGCGCCGCTAGCTTAAACGCGTCCTGGTGATGCCGAATGGCCGGCTTAGAATGCCGCCGGTCTTCTTCGGCCGTCCCGAGGTTGGTTATAATCTCGGCCTGGAGGCGCGCATCGCGGACTTCTCTTGCGAGAGCCAAGCTTTCCGTATAATAGCGCAGCGCTTTTCGGAGGTGTCCTTGAACATGATGCGCTGAGCCAAGGTTATTCAGCGCGTAAGCTTTTCCGCTGCGATCGTTGATCCTCTTTGCAATCGCGACGCTTTCTTGGTATTGCGAGATCGCTTTTTCGTACTCGCCTGTCTTAGCATAAATACCGCCCAAGTTGCTACGGACTAGGGCTTCGTCGGCGGAATCGCCGAGCGCCTTCACGGTGTTCAACGCTGTTAGAAAAGCCGCTTCCGCTTTGAAATACTCGCCTAAACTCTCGTAGGTATTGCCGAGATTAATCAAAACCGTGGCCTGGCCCGAACGGTCGCCCAGGTCTTCCAGAATGGCGAGAGCCCGCCGGTGGTGATCCAGGGATTGCGGGTATCGGCCTTGGTCTTTTAATACGATGCCGAGATTCCCGAGCGTGCGTGCCGAACCCTGCCTATCGTGTGCCTGTTCGAATTTGCGCAACGCGCGTTTCCACGTTGCAGTGGCGGCTTCGAGTCTTCCCTGTCGGTGGTGTTCAAGACCTTGTTTAAACAAGCTCTCCGCGAGCCCTCCGCTAGACGCTTGTGAAGGCGTAGTGGGCGGACAAGGAGGCGGGTTGGCGTAGACGCCCGTGACCACGATGGCCAATAGCAGAGAAGCGGTTCTGCTCCAGTCGCTTAGTCGCTTCACTACCCTTTGCGGACTGTTACCGAGTAGACACCTCTGGCAGCACCGCGCTGACATCCAAGAGACCGGCCTCATCTGGCCGACAAGCGGGGTCCGCAGGGAGACACGCTTCCTCCTCGCTATCTTGTTCTCCCGCTTCATCGTCGTATTCGAGTGTTTGGGCTTCGAGGGTGGTAAGGGTGGTATTAGTACTGCCTCCGCCATCACCATTGCCTCCGCC
>JALZJW010000018.1 GCA_030859565.1 Pseudomonadota bacterium | reverse complement strand
GGCGATACCCGGCCTTGAGGCTGTGCTTGGAGTTCCCCCGGTAAAAGCCAGCTGCATCGTGGGGGCCTAGCGAAGCACGGCGTATCTTTGCATTCCTCGATGACTCCAGAAACAGGGAAAAGGGGGTCAGCGAGCTCCAAACGACGGCAACTTTGGCGGCAACTTGCTGTAGGCAGAAACGAAAACGTGTGTGATGTCAGTAGCTTACAAACCTAATTCGATGGACCCCGGCTCCACCATACCCTAGCCACATCGAATCGGTCGGACGCGGAATTTTGGCGCTCGACCCTTAGGCCACATGCGCCCGATTATCGGCGCACCGTTCGGACCCGGTTCCCATTAGGAAATTTGCTTTTATTCTTGGGTACTTGGCGTTGTATCCTTGTTTGTCCTTGCGCATAAGGTTCTCGGGAGGAGCGCATTGCGGCACGAAATGCGGGAACGGTATGCGGTTTGCACCTACCGACCCGTCATGGTCAGCCAGGCGTCTGCCTTTAGAAAAATCGGTGAACCGCCCGGCAGCGAGCGGCGCCGTGTGCCACGGGTAGCAATCGATTTGCCCGCGACGATGATAGGCCCAAATCGCGACTCGCACCCGTGCACGATCCGAGATTTTTGTGCCCAAGGGATGTTGCTGGCGGTCGATCATGTCCGTGCACCATCACTCCAAGCATGTGAATTACACCCCCAAGATCCGATAAGCGTGCGTTTCAATGGGGCGCTGGATGATACCAGCGTCACCTACGAATTGGCTGCAACCGTAGCTTGGAAAGTAGGTGACAGCCTCGGCATCGCCGTTATTGGAAGTCATAAGGAAGCGCTAGCTTCGCTCGAAAGAATCGCCGAAAAGAGGGCTATTGAAGCGTCCGGCCGGGATAAGGCCGTTGCGCCGCTTGGAAAGCTACAAGCTCTACGTGAATGCACTCAAGCGCAATTGATCATCCAAGAGATGAAGACACTCGTTGCCGATGCCGCGCTCAAGATATGCACCGAGTGTTTGCTGAAGGCCGAGGAGCAACTGTTTGAGCAAGCGAAGGTTGCAGGGAGCAATGTTGCCCAGAGCGAACTAATCGACGCGGTATCTCTCATCCACAACAACCGCGGCCGGTTAGCGCCGGCGTTAGCCGAAGCGCTGGCGCGTAAGCTTGATTCTCTCGATCGGTCGCCGCCCAATGCGTTTCCATCCAAGGCGATCACCCCGCTCCGAAACGCAAACGAGCTGGTGCTGGTAGAACAAGATGAATTCGAGGACTTTCTGTCGCTGAGCGAAGCGGTCGTGCGGGTCGAACTGCGGTTTAAGGACGCCCTTTACCGGTTGCAAAAAAGATTCTCATTTCTGTCTCGGTCAGAGATCGATAGAACGACGAATCCGATCGGCCCGGTAGTCCTGTGCAACCTCATTGGCGATGCATTGCACAACCTCGATTTCACTACCCGGCAGTGTCAGGCCACCTATCCAGCGGTGAGCGCATCGTTGCTGGCAAACCTGGGTAGTTTTTATCATAGGGTGAATGAATGCTTAAAAAAACGCAATGTGCTGCCCAACCTCGACGGGACGCCCGCCGCACACCAGAGCGTCCAACGCGAATTACCGGTCGCGCCGGAGACTCTAGCCCGGGCGGGTGTCCACGATGCGTGCGTCACGCAGTCGGACCCAGGGAGTGCGGTGGGCCGCCGGGTGCAGTCCGCCGTAACGCCGCCGGTAGGCGAGGGAACACGGGCATCACCCAACAACCCGAGTCCGCGTAACCCGGCCGGCAAGTTACTGCAACTCCGGCAGTGGATTGGACAAGATGCCGTTGGCACCTACCCGCCGGGAAGTCAGGATCCGGGTCGCCAGGCTCAAGGACACGGCGATTTTCCAGCGCTCGCGGGATCCGAACCGTATTACAACGCTTCCGATCTAATCGCCGCATTACCCGCGGTAGAACGCGAGTTAAGCCTGTCCGCGGCTGGGGCGGGTCAGAGCCCGACCGTCAAGGCTGGGTTAGTCGCTGCTCTGGAAAGCCGGATCGAGGCCGGCGCGGACCGGCGTTCAATACACCCGGACGATGAGTATGTGCTCGACGTTGTGAGTCGCCTCACCACCTCGATTGGCGGTGATGCAGCGGCAACTAATGGTAACCCAACCTGGCTTCAGCGCTTAGCGGTACCCCTTCATAAGCTCGCCCTGTCCGAGCCGGAGTTCTTGAGCGATCCTTCGCATCCGGTTTATCGGTTTGTCAACGAGCTCGCCCGATTACAACACGCGTTACCGCAAAGCCGGGATCACCAGCAAAGATTAAGCGACGTGATCGAACATCTTGCTGCGAGAATCGACGGTGGAGACAACGATAGCACGGCTCCAATACGAGAAGCCTTGGCTGACATACAAGCACTCGAAGCCCAGCGGGTTGGTGACTATGAGAACAACGTTACACAAGTAATCGAGTCGTATAATAAACAGCAGGCATTCTTGCAGTCACGGGTTGTACAGGGCATCGCTGGTAAGCGAACCGAGGCGAAGACAGACGGCGTGCGTCCCGACTTTCCCAAGGAATGGCTGATCTGGCTCGAACACGCGAAACAGTTCCGGGTAGGCCAGGCATTTCATTTCCGCGGCCGCCATGGGTCGAGCGAGCGCCGTTACCTCGCTTGGATAGGTGAGAACCATAATCTTTTCGTTTTCGCGGACAAGGAGGGAAATAAGGCGGCATCACTTACGCTGCACGAGTTAGCCATGCAGTTACGCCGTGGCGCAATCAAATTGACCGGTTCCACCGAGGTCACGGCGATCGATCAGACGCTTCGCGCTGCGACCTATTCCGTCTTTCATGACATCCATCATGCCGCCTGTCATGACCGGACCACCGGCCTTGAAAACCGGCAGGCATTTATCCACCGGTTAAGGGCGGCAATGGCGCGCTCGGAAGGCGTAACGGGCATGCTCGGTCACGTGCAATTGAAAGCGCCGCCGGAAGCAAACGAGCGGATAGACCCTCAGCGCTTCGATGAAATCCTCAAGCGATCAAGCACGCTCTTGCAGCAGTCGCTGCCGGCCCCGGGCACGTTGGCACGCCTTGACCGAACCAGCCTCGCATGGGTATTGCCGGCGGGGGATCCCATCCAGTGGGAAGCAATAGTCCATGCTCAACACGAAGCCTTGTCGAATGTGACCATTGAACGGACGGGCACGCTTTCGAAATTGCGGGTCCATATCGGCGTCGTCGCGTTCGGGCCTCACGGGGGGGCGGCCGAAGAGCACCTCGACCGCGCGCGCTCGTTAGCGGAGCAGGTAGATGCGGCTGGGGGATACAAGCTCGACCTGTCAGGATGCGGCGGGATATCGAGCAGGCGCGAGGAAGGAATTGACTGGGAAACCTACCTCGATCACGCGCTGTCCAATGAATCAATCATTCCCTACGCGCAACGGGTCACAGCCTTGCAGTCGGCGGAAAACCTGGCGCCCCTTTATCGGATCGTCCCGCGCTTTTTATGCGCGGAGGAGGTCATCGCGGTTCCGCTTGAATACGAGGCGCCCCGCTTGGCCCCTAAGGTTCGCATCCTGGAGCGCTTGCTGTTACGAGAAAGCATTCAGTGGATGGGGGCCCATCGCAACCAGGCCGCGCAGACGGGCGCGTATGTCTTTAGACTGTCAAGCGATTCATTGAACGACGCGGGGCTAATCGAATATGTACTGAATCTACTGACGGAACATCCGGTGCCGCCCGGTAAGGTTTGCTTTGAAGCCACCGAGGACACGATCCTCGCAAATGCGGAACCGGTACACCATTTTATCCGCACCGTGCATGAATTCGGCTGCCGATTCTCCTTGGCGTGCTTAGGCCAGAATGCTGCGAAGCATGCGCTTCTTGGCGATCTTCCGGTCGACTTTGTCGCGATCAGCGGGACGTTCGTCAGCGACATGACGCATAATTTAAAGGCGCACGCGGTGGTCCAATCGGCGCATGAGCTGGGCCGATTATTCGGCGCCAAGACCGTGGCCGAAAACGCCGAGGGGGAGGAGGCCCTCACCGCGCTCCGCAACATCGGGGTGGATTACGCCGTTGAGTTGACGCCAACAGCGCTGCATTTGTCGGAGCGTTAATACAATGTCAGCCTTGCCGGCGAAGATCGGTAAGTACCAAATCACAGGGATCGCGGGCCAGGGCGCCATGGCCACGGTTTACGTCGCTTATGATCCCGTCATCGACCGCAAGGTTGCGATTAAGGTAAGCAAAATACCGGCGACCCTCGAGGAAGATGTCGAGGCACGGCAACAGCAAAAGCTCTTCTTCAATGAAGCCCAGACCGCGGGTGCGCTCGATCACCCGAACATTCTCAGGATCTACGACGCGAATTACGAACAGGGTCTGTGTTATATCGCGATGGAATACGTCGAGCAAGCGCGCACCCTGAAGACCTACACCGAAGCGAGCACGCTGTTGCCCGTCGAGCAGGCAGTAAAACTGATACGCCAGTGTACCGATGCCTTGGTGTATGCCCACGGCAAAGGGGTCACCCATCGCGACATCAAACCCGCTAACATTATGCTGACTTCCAAAGACGTCGTTAAATTGGGCGATTTCGGCATCTCGCAGCGCGCTAATAGCGATCAAACGCAGGTTATGGGCTGGTTTGGATCCCCGCTCTATATGTCGCCCGAGCAGGCGAGAGGGGGCGATCTCACAGGACAATCGGACATTTTTTCACTCGGGGTTGTGAGCTATCAGCTACTCACCGGAAAGACGCCGTTTGCCGCGCGAGATATACCGGTGGTGATCAATAACATACTAAAAAAAGATCCGGAGCCCCTCGAAGCGTTGCGGCCCGAGGTGCCCAAACGCTTAGCCGCTATCGTCAAACGCTGTTTACAGAAAGATCAGGCGCTTCGTTATCAGCGTGCGGTGGATCTGGGCACCGAGCTCGAAACGCTTGCCAACGAGATCAACGATCCTCAGTTGGCGCTGCCGCAGGAAGAGAAGGTCCGGATTGCCCGTTCCTTGAAGTTTTGCAAGACCCTCTCGGCGATGGAAGTGAGCGATCTTGTGAAGATCTCTGTCTGGGAGTCTTATTATCCGGGCGCGTGCATTCTGCAGCAGGGCGCTACCGGAGCCGCCTTTTATATCCTCGTTTCCGGCGAGGTTGCAATCCAAAAAGACGGCAAGGACATCGCCGTATCAGGGGAAGGCGAATGTTTCGGTGAGATCGGCTATCTCACCGAGGGACGCCGTAGCGCAACGGTGGTCGCTATCCAAGCAGCCACGGTAATGAAGATCGGCGCCCCGGTTCGAGACTGGGCCTCGCTGCCCACGCAACTGCGGTTGGGCAAAGTGTTTCAGCAAGTCCTGATCGAGCGCTTGATCGAGTCCGGTAAGGCGCTCGCGAAGGCGTTACCTTAAAGCACCGGGAAATCGCGGTCAGACAGCAGCGGGCACCGCCGCCAGCGTGGACATTGTCCGCGTGACGGCGGAAAATGTCCCGCATCGCGCGGGCGTCCGAAGGAAGCAATCGCCGCGCGCCACCCGAGCTTATTCGGTCGCCGGTCAAATGGCCTATAAACACGTCGAGTTTCCGCAACAGGGTCAACGCCTATCCATCGAGAACGGCCGGCTCGTCATCCCCGATCATCCCATCCTCGCTTACGTCGAAGGTGACGGTATCGGTCCGGATATCATGCGCGCTTGTCTGCGAGTTTGGGATGCGGCGATCGAGCAGGCCTACGGCGGCCAGCGCAAGGTCCATTGGATGGAACTCTACATGGGCGGGAAGGCCGCCGAGAAATACGACGGCAACGTCTTTCCCGACGAGGTGAAGGAGGCGTTACAGCAGATCATCGTGTCGATCAAGGGACCGCTCACCACCCCCGTGGGGGGCGGATTACGCTCGCTGAACGTGGCTCTGCGCCAGGACCTGGACCTCTATGCTTGCGTACGCCCGGTCCGCTATTACCCGGGGGTGCCTTCGCCTATGCGCCAGCCGGAATTAGTGGATGTGGTGATCTTTCGCGAAAATACCGAAGACGTTTACGCGGGGATCGAATATCAGGCCGGGAGCGCCGAAGCCAAACGGGTCGAGCGGTTCCTGAAGGATGAGATGGGGGCCGAATTCTTCGATGACTCCGGAATCGGCGTTAAACCGATCAGTGCCTTTGGCAGCAAACGCCTAGTTCGCAAGGCGATCCAGTATGCCCTGGATCACGATCGCGAGAGCGTCACGCTCGTACATAAAGGGAATATTCAAAAGTATACGGAAGGCGCGTTCCGCAACTGGGGCTATGAGGTTGCGCGCGAGGAGTTCGGCGATTGGACCATCACCGAGGCCGACCTTTACAGCATCCACGGCGGTAAGCAACCCAAGGACAAGGTGGTCATCAAGGACCGGATCGCGGATATTATGTTTCAACTGATGTTGCTTCGGCCGAACGAGTTCGACGTGATTGCGACCACCAACCTCAATGGCGACTATCTCTCCGACGCCATCGCCGCCGAGGTGGGCGGGGTGGGGATCGCCCCGGGCGCGAACATGGCCGACTTCGTGGCGGTGTTCGAGGCCACCCATGGCACGGCGCCTAAATACACCAACCAGGATAAGGTCAACCCCGGCTCGCTCTTGTTCAGCGGCGTCATGATGTTCGAATACATCGGCTGGAACGAGGTAGCGGATCTCATTACCTTCGCGTATCCCGAAGTCATTCAGCGGAAGATCGTGACCTATGATTTCGCGCGCTTGATGGACGTCGCGACCGAAGTTTCCACGAGCCGATTCGCGGATGCGTTGATCGATCAGATCAACGCGAAGGTTGATATCGAAGCACAGCGCAGGGAGTGGTACGCGGCCGTTCAATCCGAGAGAGAAGAGCGCGAGGCGCGGCGCATTGCGGAGCCCTTCGTCGAAATGCGCGCCTCGGGACGCACGCCGCATACGGTGGCCGACATCATGAATCACATCAGGACCGTGAAGCCCGGGGTATTCGTCGATCAAGTGATGCACTTGATGCGCGAGCACGGCATCAGCAGCGTGGTCGTGGAACCCGGCAGGGACGGCCTGTGGGCAATCATGACCCAGCGGGATATCATCGGCCGGATTATTCACGCCAATCGTTCCCCGGCGCGCGTCAGGGTGGAGGAGATCGCTACCAAACCTCTGGTTACCGTGCCTGTCGACATGTCCTTGCAAGAGTGCGCCTCCAGGATGGTGGAGTCGCATATTCGCCGTGTGGTCGTAGAACAGAGCAGTTTGCCCGTCGGTATCGTGAGCGACACGGATCTGTTCCGCATCGTGGATGAGCTCGGTTGGGAACCGGTGGTTTTGTAGCGCCATGGCGCGCCGCCGGGTGCAATGCGCTTCCACCAGTTACCTTTAGCCGGTACCGCACCCGCTCCTGCTCTGCCCGAAGAGCAAGCTCGACGTCATTTGGAGTCGCCGGACCTGAGCCGGTACAGCAGGTACTCCGTCGCGCGCGCCACCGCCGAGCCGATGGTCATGCCTTGGGCCAAGCCGGTGGCGATGGCGGAGCCCAGCGTGCATCCCGTGCCGCGCAAGTGCGGCGTTTCGATGCGAGGATGTTGAAATATCTGGAGGTCCGCGCCGGTAACTAGGAAATCGCTGATAGTATCCCCGGATCTGTGGCCGCCTTTCAATAGAATCGCCTGCGGACCTTGTGCGAGCAAGCGCTTGGCGGCGGCGATCATGTGCTCGTCCGTGGTAATGCGCATGCCCGTGAGCCGTTCGGCCTCGGGAACATTGGGGGTTAAAACAGCCGCGTGCGGGAAAACGCGCCTCACCAGGCGCCCAATTCCCGGAGGATCGAGAAGGCTCGCGCCGCTAGTCGCAAGCATCACCGGATCGACCACCCAGGGGATGCCGGGCGCTTGGGCTTCGATCAGATCGCAGACGGCGTCAATGATCTCCGCGCTGTAGAGCATCCCGGTCTTGATGCAGTCGGCGCCGATGTCGTGAAGCACGGCCTCCGCCTGGCGGGCGACGAAAGCGGGATCGATGCCGACGATCGCATGGACGCGCTGTGTGTTTTGCGCCGTCAGCGCGGTGATCGCGGTAGCCGCGCGCCCGCCGAGGGCCGCGATGGTCCTGATGTCGGCCTGAATTCCGGCCCCGCCGCTCGAATCGGACCCGGCGATGACCAGTACGCGGCCCTGCACGCGATTCAGACGCTGGGGGTGCCGCGTTTCTCCAACAGGTAGTCCAACCACAGGGCGGAGAGCTTTTCCTGAACGGAGTTCTGCCGCAGCCGCGCATTCAAGTGCGGAAAGTCGACGCGATCGAGCTCTTGGTCCTGGTTGTAACACGAATAGACAAAATATTCCTGGCCGGTACCGGGATCGATGTGCTTGCACAGGCATTGGGCGCACACGCCCTTCATCATGCACTGCATGGGAGAGTTGATCGAGCCGATGGCGACGTGCTTAGGTTTCAGATAGGGTTTTAGTATTCCATCGCGGGCTTCTTTCACGGCCGCCATCATCCGATCGGAACCGATGGCGATGATATGGTCGACATCATCCAGATGGATCGGCGTATCCCCGAGCTTGCCCTTGGCATAGGCCACCATGGCCTCGAGGATGTTGCCTATGAAACTCTTGTCTTGGGGCCGCGTGATCGGGATCGGCCGCACCGTGGGTGCGGGATCCACGGACCACACGATCACATCCGCCGCGGCCTCGATGTCCTCAACCTTGAAGACATCATCGCGGTTCTTGTAACCGGCGAAATAGATCACTCGATTGCCGGCCGCGCGCAAGGCTTTACCGATCGAGAACAGCACCGCATTGCCCAATCCGCCGCCCGCGAGCACGACGGTTTTACCCGAGGGGATGTCGGTCGGCGCGCCGGTCACGCCCATCACTACGACCGGATCCCCCGGTTGCCACAACCGGCAGAGCCGGGAGGAGCTTCCCATCTCGAGGGTGATCAGCGCTATCAACCCCTTCTCCTTGTCCACCGAGGCCCCGGTGAGCGCCAAGCCTTCCGCGGCCAAAACAGTGCCTTCCACCTTTGGTGCGAGCGTCTCGAGGTTTTGAACTCGATAAAACTGACCGGGACGAAACTTGCTCGCTTGCATCGGCGCATGGACCACGATTTCGATGATGGTGGGCGTGAGCCGCCGCACCGCCACCACGGTCGCGAGCAGCGACTCATCGAGCGCGGCGTGAAACGCCCGCAGCGCTTGATCGCGGCGGCGCTGATCGGCCGGATCGAGTTGGCGCAGCTCGCGTTCGAACAATCTCACGATGTACGGGTAGCCGTCACGGGCGCTGGCCATCGCCTTGACAACGTTCCCCGCGTACACGGGATGGTTGTCCCCATAGAAAGTAATAAACTTACCTTGCCGCTGATACGAGGTGAAGGGCGCGCGCTTGCCGATTTTCGGCGCGGTGAGATCGCGCATCGCTTCCAGCCCGCGCGCATTCGGCTCGTATCTTTGATAGAAGTGAGCCTTGGCGTCCATCTCGAAGCTGCCGGGGTGTTCGCTCTCATAGATCGTATTGGGCGAGGTGCCGGCGGCAATGAAAAGGCTGCGCAGCGGCACTTCAACCGCATCGTCCGCGGCGATCCAGCGGCCGTCCTTTGGAGCCAGACGCTCGAAACGCACCGCCCGCAGATGGCCGAAGCGATCGCCAATGGCCTCGCTAGGACTCATGCCTTCCGCGAGGGCAATGCCTTCTTCCAGCGCCTTCTCGATCTCCTCGTGGTTCTGTCTGTACGCCGGAGCGTCGCGCAGACCCTTGCGGTAGAATAATGTCACGCCGCCCCATTGTTCGAGCAACGGCAGGAAATTCGGGGTTTCGCCGACCGCAAGAGCGCGCGAGCGCTCGGCGCGTACGGCGCGTCCGTGATCAAGCAATTCATCCAGGATCAGCAGTTCCTCTTCGTCGTAACGGGCACGCACGGATTGCTCTTCATAACGCTTCGCTAGCACGTCGTAACGGCGCAGGACCCTCTCGACCTGTACCGGATAATAAGCGAGCAGCTCGGTCGCCGTGTCGATCGCGGTGAGTCCGCCGCCAATGACCCCCGCGGGCAGACGCACCTGAAGGTTGGCGAGGGAGGAATGTTTGGCGGCGCCGGTCAGTTGCAGCGCCATGAGAAAATCCGAGGCCTTGCGGATCCCGCGCATGAGGTTATTCCCAAGCTCGATTATCGTGGGTTTGCCGGCGCCGCTGGCGACGGCGATATGGTGAAACCCGAGATCCCAGGCCTCGTTGATGGTCAGCGTGCCGCCGAAACGGATGCCGCCGTAGCAGCGAAACGTCCGCCGCCGGGCGAGCGTGAGATAGATGACCTTGAGAAAGTTCTTGTCCCAACGCACGGTGATGCCGTATTCCGCCACCCCGCCGAAACCCGTCATGACGCGGGTATCCAAGTCCTCGTAAAGCTCGCCAAAATCCCGGACCGGCCGCGGTGGCTGACTCCAATCGCCGCTCAGGTCTCGCGGCAGAGGCTCGATCTTCAAACCATCGATGCCGACCACGCCGAACCCCTCGTTGAGAAGGTAATGGGCCAAGGTGTAGCCGGCGGGGCCGAGGCCGGCGATGAGCACATTCTTACCGTTATAGGGCAGGGCCACCGGGCGTTTGACATTGAGCGGATTCCAGCGCGTGAAAAGCCCGTAGATCTCGAACCCCCACGGCATGAACAAAACCTCGGTCAGGACATTGGTTTCGATCTGTGGAATATTGACGGGCTCGGTCTTCTGGTAGATGCATCCCTTCATGCAGTCGTTGCAGATCCTGTGACCCGTGCCCGGGCACATCGGATTGTCGATCATGATAAGCGCGAGCGCTCCGATATTGTCCCCCTGCCGCTTGAGCACGTGCATTTCGGAGATCTTCTCCTCCAGCGGGCAGCCGGTGATCGTCACCCCGAGCGGGTTGATCTTGTAGCTTCCGTCTCTGCGGTTGCGCATGCCCTTGGAACAGGAATCGGTATCGCGGTCGTGACAATAAATACAGTGATCTACTTCATATAGCACGTGGCGCTCGTCGTAGCGGGCATCGGTCAGACCAAAGCCGTCGCGCCGCCGGCGTCGCGCCATCGGTCCGCTGAGGGCCTGATAGCCGTCGCGTTGGCGCTGCTCGGCATGGACCAGGTGCTGGAAGTCGGTTTTCTTTGGTTGCTTGAAGCTTACCCAATTCGCCACGGTTGCGTTTAATCCCGCATCGTGGCGTGCGGCGAAGCTCCAGCGCTCGATGCGATCGAGCAGCAGAAGAACGAACGCATGCGCGCGCGTTTCGATTAAGCAACCGGCAAAGGCCGCCCGCGCTTCGGGGTCGGCCTCGATACGGGCGCGAACGGCGCACAGGTCTTGCTCTAAGCGCTTGTCCGCCGGTTCTTGCCTAGAGGTCCGTGCGGCACAGCGCTCGCGCAGACGCCAAAGCTTGCTCGCGACGCCGGCGAGGGCCCGCTCAGGATCGCTCGCGTGGGCGCCGGGAGCGATGATGTGTTTAAGAATCTCGATTTGCCGCTGCAATTGCTGGAGGTCCCAGGTGATCAGATCCTCCGGCCTGAACTTTTCTTGCGCTTGCGCCAGGACTTCGTTGCGGAAGACAAAAACCGTGTCCAGTTCTTCTTGTATGGCAGCACGCTGGCGGTCGCGCTCGCTCGCGACCCCGAAGAGCTTGGCGACAAATCCCCCGACGTAGGGCGCCATGCGCACGAGCAAGTCCGATATCGTTTGCGGCGGCAGTCCTTCGCCCAATGTGGCGCGGTATCGCCCGAACTCGGTAGCCAGAGCGGGGTTTCGGTCCGCGACGTAATCATCGAAAACAGCAAGCAAATCCCGTAGCCGGTGGGGCTCGTATAAGTCCGCATACGCAACCGCGGTAAATCCGAGGGCTAGATCTACTTGCACGGATGCTGAGGCGCCGGCCGCGGGGTATGCCGGCAGGCGTTCGGAAAACTCCATGACAAATGGTTTAACGTAAACGCGTCACTACGCCGCGGGCCAATCGCTGAAGGGATAAGGCTTATCGTCCGACTTGAAAGTCACATACACCAATAGCTGATAGATATAGGTACTGAGCCGCTGGCCAAAATCCACGAGGCGCGGATTGATGTCCCCGGTGACGAGCTTTGAACCGAACTGGAACAGCGCGACTCCCCAAGCGACGAGCTCGGCGGCGGTATAGAGGACCGCAAACAGCAACATGTAAGCGCCTCGCTTCCAGGTCTCGCCGTTCTGAAAATGCTCCGCAAAGCTCATGTCATTCTCCCCTTGCTAAAAGGCGCTCATGATAGACACAAAAAACTCGCAATGCCATGCTCGCGCGCGGCCGGGGGGGGTAGCTTGGATGACTCTGGGGCCGGTGAGCGTAGCGCCGAGGTGGATGATACCGCCCCCGGGCACCGTAGCGGTAATCGGGGGATTAAGAACGGCTGCTAAGTCGGGGAACGGGCAATGAGCTCCCGGCCTTGGCGGGTAATGAACCCGTCCTCGGTTATGAGCCCAACGTCGACGCAGGCGTGGTAGAGCTGGAGCGATCCTCCGCTCGGTACATAGACGGTGCCGTCTCCATAATGATGGTTTAACAGCCGCGCGAACTCGCCGGTGCTTGCCGCCATCGCCTCGAACGTCTTCATCTCTCGTTCGCCTCTCACCTCGGTTCGCATCGTGAAGTTCCGGATTCTCACCGATCTCTACGCGGATTGTGTGCCAATGGATTTAGCGCACGCCGATGTTCCCTATCGACGCTAAACGCGGGAAGATTAGGCTGCGGGTAGTCATGACGCTCGCTAGAATAAGCGACAGGAACGGAGAGTTCTGCGAAAAATTACCACCTGGTTTGTAACTTATGCACGATTCACGGGCGGCACCGCTTCGCCGCCGCAAGCCCGGCCGGGCCGCCCATCGGATCGCGGCGTCAGGGGGAGGATCGAAATTACACGCTGTGCGTGCCGGCCTGCGTAGGCCACGCGGGCAGGCGCCGAACCAGGGTATCCTGAGGGCAGGGTCTTTCTGCGGGATAAGATGCTTGATGGCATCACGAAGGGGAATGGGCGGGGCGATCCCGTTTCCTTGCCCATAATTTACGCCGACCTTCCGTAGCATCTCCACGGTGGTCTGTGATTCCACGGATTCCGCGACAAGCTCAAGCCCCATGACATGGTCAATACGGCATATCGGGCATCCGGTACAGACCTCGATATCACGCACTACCACACGTTGGTTCGGAATTTGTCTTAATCTCTTGCCTCAGCTTGCGAACAGGTCAGAAACATCAACGGCGATATGCCCGCGTATCGGGTTCATCGCGTGCCGGGGGCTAGTAGCGCTGCCGTTCCTTGCGTCCACCGGCAGCCAGCGGATTTTTTACCGGCTTCTGCGTTTGCATCCCGATCCGAAACAACCTATTGCCCGGCATGACGACCTGATTGATGGCCATGCCCAGCACGCGTCCATCATGGGAAGACAAGATCTCATTACGCTCCTCGCTGATGGGGTCGGTCACGATGCCCAATAGCTGCCCGGCGCGTACGGCCTCCCCCAGGCTGACGCGCGACAAGAATAAACCGCCGTCGTTGGCGCGAACCCATTTCGAACGATGGAAGAATAAAGGGGCTTCGGCGGCCGGCTTTTTCTCAGCGACCATCTCCAACGCGGCCATCAGGGATTGAATCCCCCTGTACCCTTGCTCCACTTTGACGGGCTGGATCCGGTGCGATTCGCCGAGTTCCAGTGTCACGGCAGGCACGCCTGCGGCATCAGCAGCGCGGCGCAATGTCCCACGGACCCCCTTGCTCTGTAAGACGGCGATCGGGCCAAAGCCTTGTGTCAGTCGTTTAACCGCGGGCTTAAGCGCGTTGGCGCGCAACTGTGTCAGGTTCGGACGCTGCAACGATCCGGTGTGAATGTCGACTAGCGCGTCGCATTGCATCACGATCCCGTGGAAGAACGAGTAAGCTATCCTGGCGGCCGCGCTGCCCTGCGGATGGCCCGGAAAGTATCGGTTCAGGTCACGCCTATCCGACAGATAACGGGATTTTCGGCGAAACCCTTGCAGGTTCACGATCGGCACCGCGATGACATTGCCGCTCAATTTGTCCGGTTCGAGCGAGTGTATGATTCGCTGCACGATCTGGATACCGTTGATCTCATTACCGTGGACAGCAGCGGTCAGACACAGCGTCGGCCCGGGCGTGACGCCCCTTACTACGACGACGGGCGTCGCCTCGGTGATGCCGGAGAAAGGCGCCCAGAAAAGCCGTTCAATCGAGCCAGGCTTGACGTTCTGTCCCAATAACTGGAATGGCTTCCTCGGGTTGGCGGCACCGCTCGGTACGGCGTGCCTTCTTTCAGTTTTGATGCTCTTGCCTTCAGCCAGAAAAGCTGCCTCCTCTGATTCGATCGTAAGGTCGCTCGGCTGAGGAACCGCAGTTCGCGGGTAAAGAACGGTGAGCGACAACATGACCAGCGCGACCCGGCGAGCAGTCGCCCGCGCATACTGGCGTCGATTCAGCGATAATGGAACCGGCGAGACGACATTCATGGACATATATTCTTTCACCGTGACTTCTTTGCATTTGGCAAAGAAGTTTCGTCTGGCATTGGGTTCGGCCAGAGGCCGCGCTGGAAAAATAAACGCCCTTTTTTTGTCAAGATGCAGAGTAGTGCGAGGCTAGTAAGTTGTCAAACATGCGAGGCCTCGGCCTAGAATCGGGCGAATTTTCGGGTCGGCAACGGTGAGGCGGGGAAGCTGGCCGCTCCCGATCCCGAGAACTTCTTGTGCCTTCGGTGTCTTAAGGGAAGCCACCCCGAAGGCGGGGAGTGCAACAACAATAACTTATTCCTGCATAATAGGAAATTGAAGGGCGGGGGCCGATGGCGGGTTGAATAACGCCAACGCGTGGCGCATCTATGCGGCACGCTCGCAGGCCCAATCGGTAACGACATGAGGGATTTCTGAAATAATGATCCACAGCCTGTTGGACTATTGCGAGCGGTTTGCCGGGTGGATCCTGGATGAAAGCTTGGACATCGTACGGTCTCTCTTCAATCCCGGTAACCGCCTGTATTGGGTGTTTCTGCTCTCGGCGCTGCTGTTAGCCGCCATCGCCTATAAGCGTTATTACCAGCGGGATGGCGCGCTCCGTCTCGCGGAGTTTATCAAGTTTGTTTTCCCGAAGCGGATCTATACGCATCCGTCCGCGATCGTCGATTACAAGATATTCATTAGCTACCGCTTCATCGGTCCTGTGACCTTCGGGCCCGTCGCCGAGATGTTCAGCGCCGCCCTCGTCGCGAGTTACGTCATCGGCGTGCTCGCTTCCGCGTTCGCGACGACCTGGCAAGGTTTTCCGATCGGCGGCGGGGTCATCCTCGCATTTACCATCGTCTACGCCCTGGTAAGCGATCTCGTCTCGTATATCAACCACCGGCTGCATCACCAAGTGGATTTACTCTGGCCGATCCATCGAGTGCACCATTCCGCGGAAGTGCTGACCCCGTTTACCTATTTTCGCAAGCACCCGTTCTATAACATCGTCAAGTTATTCATCAGGGCGCCGGTGCTGGGCGTATTTCAAGGGATCACCATCTTTCTGTTTCTGGGCGAGATCGAGGCGCTGACGATCCTCGGCATCAACGCCATCTCCGCGCTGTTCCGGATCTTCGGCGCGAACTTGCGCCATTCCCATATTTGGTTTTCTTTCGGCCCCGTGCTCAACCATATTTTCATCAGCCCCGCGCATCATCAAATCCATCACAGCGCTCGGCCCGAGCACTGGAATCGGAATTATGGGGAAGTGTTCGCGATCTGGGACTGGATGTTCGGCACCCTGGTCCTGCCGAGCGAAGACATCCGCAAGCATCTCATCTTCGGTGTCGGCATCGGAGCGCCGCAATACCACCCAACGCTCGCAAAAGTTTATCTCGAGCCCTTGGCGAGCATGGTCGAAATACTTACCCGCCGTTTCCGGTCCACGCGTTTAGCGCCTTGACGCCGCCGGCAGTAGAGGTTGGGGCCGGTGCTCAGGCGCGGCCCGCGCTTTCGGTCGTGGTCCCCATGTGCAACGAGGAAGGCAGCGTCGATCCATTGGTGCGGGAGCTCGTTGCCGTGCTGGAGGGGATCGGCGCGACCTATGAAATTGTCCTCGTCGATGATGGCAGCCGCGACGCGACCTGGAAGCGGATTGCTAGGCTTGCCGCCGAAAGCCCTGCCGTAATAGGCGTGTCGCTATCGCGGAATTTTGGTCACCAGCGCGCCCTCCTGGCGGGACTCCAGCTTGCTCGCGGCCAGGCCGTGGTCAGCATGGACGGCGATCTACAACATCCCCCAGAGCTTATCCCTTCGCTCTATGAAGCTTGGCGGCAGGGTTACAAGGTGGTGAACACCCAACGGCACGATGAAGAGGTGGCCGGTCGCTTCAAGCGATTCACCTCAAGGTACTTCTACAAGTTGTTCTCGATCCTCGCCGAGGTGCCGATGGCCGAAGGCAACTCCGACTTCCGGCTTCTCGACCGCACCGCGGTCGATGCCTTGGTGAATCTCAAAGCCGCGGAGCTTTTCTTGCGGGGTGCGGTCCAGTGGCTGGGTTTTCCTGCGACGGTAGTGCCCTTCCAGCCCGAGCGGCGTTTACACGGGTCGAGCAAATACACGCTGCGAAAGATGCTCAGCTTCGCCGGCGACGCCATCATATCGTTTTCGACCAAGCCGCTGCGCATCGGGATTTGGCTCGGGATCGCCACCAGTCTCCTGGCCTTTATCGAGATTACTTACGTGCTGGCGCGGTACTTCCGAGGGGAGACGGTTTCGGGCTGGGCCTCCACCGTGGGGATCCTGTCGTTCTTGTTCGGGGTGCTGTTTATCATCCTCGGCATCATCGGCAGTTATCTTGCCTGGATCCACCAAAGCTTGCAGAACCGCCCGACCGTGATCATCCGCGACAGCGTCAATCTGCCACCGACCTGAATCGAGGACTTCATGGGAGTGCGTCTCTGGAACTCACCGGCCGCGCGTTTTATCACCGTTGGCATCACGAACACGGCACTCAGCTACGCCGTCTTCGTTCTCGCCCTGTCGTTATTGGACGGTTATTCCTACCGCGCCGGGGTGGCGCAGATGGCGAGTTATGCGCTTGGATCAGCGTGGAGCTTCTATTGGAACCGCGGCTGGACCTTCGGAGCCGAAGGCCGAGTCCTGCGACAGGCGCTACGCTTCACGTTCGTGCAAGGCCTGTTGCTCATGGCGAGCAGTGTGCTGATGAGCGTTACCGTGGACATGTGGAGCTGGCCGGCAACCCCCACGTGGATCACCGTGATGGCCCTCATCACTGTCCTGAATTATTTATCGCTGAAGTACTGGGTATTCTAAATGGCAGGGCGTGAAGGCGCTGCGTTTCAGCATGCGCTGGTTCTACTGCTCGCGGTGGCGGTGGGGTTGAGCTTTGGTTTGTGCTATGGGCTAGCGAACCACAATACCTATCTTCTGTACCCGCTCCGGGAGCTCGATCCGGAGTTCCTGCGCTATGACTGGCTCGCCGCGCAGACCACGGCGTATCATCGAAATTTCGCACTGTTGATCGAGCTTTTGGCATCCTTGGGTCCGGCGCCCTGGACGGTCGCCGGCGCGAATGTGGCGCTGGTAGCCGCGCTGATGTTGACGATTTATGGCTTCTTGAATCGCCATTATCGGCGCGATGCTCTAGTCGCGATCCTGCTCCTCATGTGCTTTGTGCTCTTGGAGAAGACCCGCAGCGTAGCCAGCAGCCACATCCTGACCTCGATTCTCGAACCCTCCTCGGTCGCGGCCTCCGCGGTCGTGATCGGGATCCTATTGCTGCTCGCGGAACGCTACCTCTGGTCCGGCGTGCTGGTGGCAATAGGCGGCTTTTTTCATACTAATTTTTTGCTGCTCGACTTCGTTTTCTTCGGTCTTGTTCATCTCGCCCTCGGGCGCGAGGACATCGCGCGCCGCCTGTGTCAACAGTTGGGGCCGAGCGTCGCCGTCTTGCTCTTCGAGTTTCCCATGCTCTATGCCATGGCGACCGATCCCCTGGGGGGGGAGGCGCGCAATATCTTTCAGTTCATACGCTCGCCGCATCACTATGTCCCGCAGAAATATCTCGCGGACTTTATTCCCTTCGCGGGATGGCATTTGTTGGCCATGAGTTGTCTCGACCTGAAATCCTCCGAAGCGCGGATCTCCTCCCGCCTGGCTAAGGTCTATGCGGTGTTTCTTGGCCTCGTCATGACCGCCACGGTGCTGACCACGCTGCTCTATGTCCCCTTTGTTTCACAGTTGTTTTTCTGGCGCATGGCACCGTTTTCGGTCTTGCTGGCCCAGCTCGTAATCATCACTCAGATCGCGCCGTATTTCAGCGCGAGCGCGGAACGCGAGACCGCCAAAGGTTTTAACTGGCAGTGGGTCTTAGCGGCCGCCGGCGGCGGGCTCATTCTCATCCACCATGGCTCGAAGGTACAGCCAACCGAGGTCGGTCTCCTGCAGGTCAATGCTCTCTATGTCGTCATCGCTGTTCTTACCTTGTTTGCTTATGTGTTGCTTATGCACGCTAAGACCCGGCGCTATCTCACAATGATTCCGTCGGCGATGGTGCCGCTTGGGCTGGTGGTTGTGGAACTTGCCTTCTCGGCGGCCCCCGCCTACAAAGCGTCCAATGTCCTGCGCGGCCTCTCGGCGCCCAAGCAGGAGCTGTTTCAGTGGGCGCAATCTACCGCCCCGGAGGCACAATTTCTCATCCCACCGAGCTTAAAGACCTTTCGGCTGCATGCCGCCCGGGCGGTGGTCGTGGACTGGAAGTCCACCCCCATCAAGCCCACCGAGCTTGTAGAATGGTATCGCCGCCTGGGGCGTGTGAGCGGCGATCCCAAGGTGAGGAACCTGAATGAAGCCGAGGCCGGTTATCTACGCATGGATCAATCGCGTTTGGCTTCGCTGGCGAGGGAATTCGAGATCGACTACGCCGTGTTCGAGCAGCCCTTCGATGCGCGCCAACTGCAAGGCGAGGTCGTTTTTACCAATAAGCGCTATCTGGTGCTGAAACCGGGCGCAACGAGCGAAAATTCGGCGCACCAAGAGTGAAACCCTTACACCCGGTGCAGGATCAGCTCCAACACGACCTTGGTGCCGAAATAGGCCAGTAGGAGGGCTAGGAAACCCGCAAACATGTAGCGGAGGGCGGTCCTGCCGCGCCAGCCGAATCGATAACGCCCCCAGAGCAGCACCGCGAAGATACACCAGGCGGCAAATGAAAGCACGGTTTTATGAACCAGGTGCTGAGCGAAAATATCCTTCACAAACATGAGACCGCTTAAGAGTCCTAGGCTCAGCAGAAAGAAACCCGCGATGATGAATTGGAACATCAAGGATTCCGCGATTTGCAAGGGCGGCAAGAGTTGCATCGCGGCCAGGTAACGGGGCGTCCGCAGCAGCCGTTCTTCCACGGCAATCACGACCGCTTGCAGCGCCGCGATGGTCAGGAGACTGTACGCGGTCACGGACAGCACGACATGGATCCTCAGCCCGAGCGGCGCCGATGCCAGCAGCAAGCGTTCGTTCGGGAACAGCAGCTCCAACACGATCCCAAGGCCCGCGCTCGGCAGTAGCACCAAAGCGAGGTTCTCTACCGGCGCGACCCATGATGCCACGACGACGACACCCGCCACGACCCAGGCCACGAGCGAAACCGTATTGAAGATCCCCAGGTTCAAGCCCGAGCCGGTGAGGATCCCTTGGTACAACACCGCGGCATGCAAGGCGAGCGCGAGGAGCGCGAGGAGCGGTGCCGGACGCGTGGCGGCGGATCCGCCCCGTGCGCGCTCCACGATGCCGCGGGCGAATTGCATGGCGGCGGCAAGATAAAAGACGATGGCAAGGACTGCGAAAACGGCGATGTTCATAGCTGCAAAGCTCCGGCGCATGATGACACAAAGCGATTCGAGGTAGAAGGCGGGTTCTTCGCGGCCTGTTCAAGGGATTATGTTAGTATGATTCGGCTCCTAGCAAACCCGGGATCGCGCCGCCATGTTTGACAACCTCTCCCAACGCCTAACGCGCATTGTCAAAGAACTCCGCGGGCAAGGCCGTCTGACGGACGAGAATATCCAATCGACCTTGCGAGAGCTGCGCATGGCCTTGCTCGAGGCCGATGTAGCCTTGCCCGTGGTGCGTTGGTTTGTCGAGCATGTGCGGACGCGCGCGGTGGGCGAGGAGGTTGTCGCCAGCCTCACCCCCGGACAGGCATTCATTCGCGTCGTCCGCAACGAATTAACGGCATTGATGGGCGAACAATGCGAACGCCTCGACCTGAACCGGCCGCCGCCGGCTGTTGTGCTGATGGTCGGCTTGCAGGGGTCGGGCAAAACCACATCGGCCGCGAAATTGGCCCGCTACCTGAAGGAGCGCGAGAAAAAATCGGTGCTCGTGGCGAGCTGCGATGTGCATCGACCGGCGGCCATCGATCAACTGAGCGTGTTGGCAAGCGAAATCGGTGTCGAATGCTACCCGGCCGACCCGGCGCACGAGCCCGCGGCGATCGCCTCCGAAGCGCTCTCGCATGCGAAAAGGCGGTTTCACGATGTGCTCATCGTCGATACCGCGGGACGATTGCACATCGACGCGGAGATGATGGATGAGATCACGCGCCTCCACCGGGTACTGGATCCGGCCGAGACCTTGTTTGTCGTCGATAGCATGATGGGCCAAGATGCGGTCAATACGGCGCAGGCCTTCGATGCGGCCTTGCCCTTGACCGGGGTCATTCTTACCAAGACCGACGGCGATGCGCGTGGAGGGGCGGCGCTCTCGGTGCGCCATGTCACGGGTAAGCCGGTTAAATTCGTCGGCGCCGGCGAGAAGAGCACGGCCCTCGAGCCATTTTATCCGGATCGCGTGGCCGCGCGCATCCTGGGAATGGGCGATGTGCTCGGGGTTATCGAAGAGGTGGAACGGAAGATCGATCGTGAGCAGGCCATGGACATGGCCGAGAAACTGCACAAAGGCCAGGGATTCGATCTCCGGGATTTTCGCGATCAGATCCGGCAGATGCGGGGGATGGGCGGCTTGGGGAGCTTGATGAGCCGCTTACCGGGACTGTCGGATGTCCCCCAACACATGATGGACCAAGTCAATGACAAAGAGCTGGGTAAGACCGAGGCCATCATCAATTCGATGACACCCAAGGAACGCCGCTATCCCGACAACATCAAGGCCTCGCATAAACGCCGGATCGCCGCCGGGTCCGGCACCCAGATCCAGGATGTGAACCGCCTGTTGAAGCAATTTACCCAGATGCAACGCGCGATGAAGCAGGTCTCAAAAAAAGGCGGGCTGGGGAAGCTCATGCGCTCCATGTCCGGGCGCGTCCCGCCGGCATAGCCCGAGCCGCATGCCCGATCCGGTGGTAGCGGTCGAGGGCCTGTCGAAACGCTTTGGCGCCGTCGTGGCCGTGGAGAATATCAGCTTCAGCATCGAGCGTGGATCCATCTGTGCGCTACTCGGCGCGAACGGGGCGGGTAAGACAACGACGCTGGCCATGCTCCTCGGCTTGATCACCCCGACGGCGGGCGTGATCCGCGTCTTGGGGAGGGATCTGCGGAACGATCGTTATAGCGTATTGGCGCGCATGAACTTTTCCTCGCCTTACGTCGATCTACCGCAACGGCTGACCGTCGCTGAAAACCTCGATGTGTACGCACGTCTCTACGGGGTGCGTGATATCCAAGCGCGCGTCACGGAGCTTGGGCAGCACCTCGACATCGAGGGTTTGATGCGGCGTGAGTACCGGACGCTGTCGGCCGGCCAAAAGACCCGCGTGGTGCTGGCCAAGGCCCTGCTGAATAGACCCGAGTTGGTGTTACTCGATGAGCCCACGGCTTCCCTCGATCCGGACAGCGCCGATCGCATCCGTCAGTATTTAGTTCACTATCAGCGCAACAACGGCGCGACCATACTCTTGGCCTCGCACAACATGACGGAGGTCGAGCGGGTTTGCACCCAGGTCCTGATCATGCGATCGGGGGAGATCGTCGATCGCGGGAAGCCTATGCATCTGATCGCAAAATATGGCCGCAAGACGATGGAAGAGGTCTTCTTGCACATCGTCCGCAACGGGGATCCCGCGGACAGGCAGACACGGTACAGCGTGCGATGATCGCGGTTCCGGAGCAGGTCTTCTCGGCGCGCCGGATCGGGGCAATGATACTGCGTTACCTGTATCTTCTGCGCGGATCGTGGCCGCGGATCCTCGAACAAGCGTATTGGCCCACCGTGCAGATGATCATGTGGGGGCTGGTCACGGAATTTTTCGTCACCAATAGTTCCTGGGTGGCCCAGGCCGCCGGGGTCTTGATTGCGGCCGTGCTGCTCTGGGACGTGTTGTTTCGGGCGCAGCTCGGGGTTTCGGTCGTGTTCATGGAGGAGATGTTCGCGCGCAACCTCGGTCAGCTGTTCGCGAGTCCGTTGCGTCCTTACGAGCTGGTGCTGGCGTTGATCAGCATCAGCCTCGTGCGTACCTGTATCGGGGTGGGAACGGCGGCGCTGCTCGCGATCCCGCTCTATCAGTACTCCATTTTTGCGATGGGTATGCCGCTCATCGCGTTTTTCGCCAACTTGCTGATCTTCGGCTGGGCCATCGGACTTGTGATCTGCGCGCTCTTGCTGCGTTTCGGCTTGGGTGTGGAATCGCTCGCCTGGGCCTCGATTTTTGCCATCGCCCCGATCAGCGGGATCTATTACCCGATCGCCACCTTACCCGCCTGGCTGCAACCGGTGGCGTGGTGTTTGCCCAGCAGCCATGTGTTCGAGGGAATGCGGACGGTGATGTTCGAGCACCGCTTCGATGTCGATCGATTCGCCGCCGCGGCGGAATTGAATGTCCTTTATATCGTGTTGGCGGCGATTGTGTTCCTGCGGGTGTTCGAAGTCGCCCGCGCGCGCGGATTGCTTCTGCAAAGCGGTGAATAGGCACAAGCTTAGCCGCTTATCGCCGGGGGCCGCGCGATCTGAATAATGCAAAGCCCGAGCAGCACGATAAATAACCCGAGCGCCCACTCCGCGATCGAGAGACTCAAAAAGCTCCACCCGATCTCCGCGCATTCCCCGCTGCCGCGCAGGATCTTGGCGAGGGCTTCGAGCATGGGGTAGGTATCCATCAAATAGTCGAAGCCCGGACCGCATTGCGGTACCTGATCCGGCGGCAGGTGCTGTAGCCACACCTGCCGCCCGGCGACGCCGCCTCCAGCGAGCGCGGATAAGCCGATGAAGGCGCTGTAGACGCGGCTGCCGGTTCGGGCCGGACCGTGCACGGCGGCGAGGAGCCCCACGAGACCCGCGCCCGCGAAGAACAGCCGTTGAATCATGCACAAGGGACAAGGTTCGAGTCCTTGAACGATCTCGAGATAAATCCCAAACCCCAGCGACGCTCCGCAGAGCAGAAAGATGAGTAAAAATGCAACGCGGTTCGGGATCATGGCCGCCGAGCGGTATCGCCTGTTGGTCAAGCGCGTATTATACGCGGCGATGCTGTTGTGAAATACTTCGGCCGTCGAGGGACATGGCCGGTACGATGAAGGTCGTCTACCTACACCAATATTTCAATACGCCTGAGATGGCGGGGGGGACACGGTCCTACACGATGGCCGCGCGCTTGGTTCAGGCCGGCCATGAGGTCCATGTGGTGACGGCCTTTCGGGATCCCTCGGCTCGCCGAGGCGTGTGGCAAGCGCACGTGGATGGTATCCATATCCACTGGATCCCTGTCAGGTATTCCAATCACATGGGGTTCCGGCAGCGGATCAGGGCCTTTGCGGAGTTCGCCTTCAAAAGCGCCCGGGTCGCCGCCTCCATCCGGGGCGACCTGGTGTTCGCGACCAGCACCCCTTTGACCATCGCTCTTCCCGGGATCTACGCGGCGTGGAGGCTTCGGAGGCCTATGGTGTTCGAGGTTCGGGACTTGTGGCCGGAACTTCCGATGGCGGTTGGGGATCTGCGAAATCCCGTGCTAATTGTCCTTGCGAGGTGGCTCGAGCGCATGGCCTATCGTCACGCCGCGAGGGTTATCGCCTTATCTCCGGGCATGGCAGAGGGGGTTGTCAGGGCGGGATATCCCCGTAAACGCCTCGCGATCGTGCCTAACGGTTGCGACCGGGCGCGGTTTCAGAACGTGCGCGGCGGTATCCGCGATGTGTTTCCGGGGCTATGGCTCGCCGATTCGGACCGCCTGGTCCTCTACGGCGGGACGTGTGGCCGCATTAACGGCGTCTCGTATTTAGTGAGGGTTGCAGGCCACACGGCGGCCGTCGCACCCTATGTCAAGTTCTTGATCGTGGGCGATGGGGCAGAGCGCGGTCTCATTGAGGGCGAAGCCGAGCAATTGGGGTTGTTGAATAAGACGGTTTTCGTGTGTCCTCCCGTCGAAAAACACAGAATGCCCCTGGTTCTCGCCGGGTCGGACGTCGCGACGTCCTTATTCATCGACCTGCCCGAGATGTGGAACAACGCAGCAAACAAGTTTTTCGATGCGCTGGCCGCGGGTAAACCGGTCATGATAAATTACTCGGGCTGGCAGGCGGATCTCTTGCGGAGTTCCGGTGCCGGCATCGTGGTTCCGCCCGATGACCCCGCGAAGGCCGCTGCGATGTTGGTCGAGTTCCTGATGGACTCGGAAGCGGTCGGCAGGGCCGAGTTGGCTTCCCAGCGGCTCGCGGCGGAGGAGTTTGATATAGACAAGCTCGCCGCGCGATTTATTCAGGTCTTAGAGGATGCGGCTCGTACTGCATAGCCGCCACCTCGAAGCAACCCGCTGGGCGCTGGAACAGGAACATTCAACCTCAGTATTCTCTAATCCTAAAATGAACCTGAAAAGGTAATAGAGCCTGGGCCCTCTAGGGTGAAAAGAGTACTGGCCGTCCCGCGCCTTGCTAATCCGCGTGTACAGGGGAGCAACCGGCTTGTGCTTCCACGCGGCGGATCGCCCTTCGGCGTCATTCGCAACTTGAAAGTATGAACACAGCGCGCCCGTGGTTGCTGGCTGATATCGGTGGATCGCGGACCCGGATCGGCATCCTCAACGATCGCGACGAAATCACGGCGATCCGGGTCCTGTCGAATGACGCTCTGCCGGACCTGATCTCGGCGCTGCGTAGCTACCTGGAGGAGGAGGGGACACAGCCGTCTATTCGTGCCGGTGCGCTGGCGGTCGCCGCGCCCATCGTGGGGGATCGCGTGCGCATGGTCAATCGCGGTTGGTCCTTTTCTATCCAGGGGACCAAGGAGGCCCTCGGCTGGGAGCGCATTGAGGTGATCAATGACTTTACCGCCGTTGCCCATGCGTTGCCGCGGCTCGACGCTTTGCATCGACATCAGATCGGCGCGGGGGAACCGCAAGCGAACGCGCCGCTGGGCGTGATCGGGCCGGGCACCGGCCTCGGGGTGTCCGGGCTCATCCCCTACCGCTCGGGGTGGGTCCCGCTTGCAAGCGAAGGAGGGCATGTTACCTTGGCGCCGATGAACGACGCCGAAGCGGCTGTGCTCGGGCGTCTTCGGGCCCGCTTTGGGCACGTGTCCGCGGAGCGCGCGGTGTCTGGACCCGGGTTGGTGGAGATCTATCAAAGTCTGGCGGCGCTCGCCGGTGATGTGGCCTCGGATCGAACTCCGGCCGAGATCACGGCTAGATCCCTACTCGGAGAGGACCGCTATGCCGCGCAAGCCGTGGACATGTTCTTCTGCTTTCTCGGCACCGTGGCGGGCGATCTCGCCCTGACCTTGGCGGCTCGGGGTGGGATTTACTTGGCGGGCGGGATCTTGCCGCAAATCGCCGAAGCGCTGACGAGATCGCGTTTTCGCGAACGCTTTGTCGACAAAGGGCGGTATCGGCGTTACTTAGAGACCCTGCCGACCTATCTCCTCACCCATCCCTTTCCCGCCTTCCTCGGGCTGCGGGCGCTGGTTCGTTTCGGCGGGTTCGTGATCGATCGCGCTGATTAACAAATGGCCGCGTCTTAGCCGTGAGTGCAAGTTTTCAGTCATCCGCGGCGCCACGATCGCGGGCGTGCTCTTCCTTGACAATGGTGATCCGTTTATCAACGACGATGAATTCGCCATCGATGATCTCTGGGCCGCCGGATTTTTTTATGCGGCGTTTGATCCACCAAAAGCGCATTCCGACGATCGCCCCCAGCACCAAAAAAACACTAACAAAAAGCGCAAGAAAAAAACCCGCGAAGAGGATCGTGATTGCAAAGGCCGGGACTAGGAGCAGGGCGGCGAGCCATGGCTTGCCGTGGATTTTTTCATGCAAATTGTTCATGGCAATGTGAAGGTGGCGAAAAGCCAAGGTCGATCCGATAGCGGCTATCGATTCATGCGAAGCTCGCCGCAGCAGTATGCATTAAAGATCTGGTCAGCACCATAGGCGTTACACGCGGGCGGCGGGGCAGGGGAGTCGCTTGAAAAAAAAGGTGGCACATCCCTGTGCCAAAATGAGCCGCATGTCGCGGCGGGGGAGGAGGCAATCGCGTTACCCGCGATTAAGTGGATAACGAATTGGTTCGTAGAATACCGAATGATGCGCGTAAGAATCGCGGTAATTTGTCACAAAATTTCTGTAACAAATTCACGAAATGGGAGATGGTTTAGGCCGGCGGCACGGATGCGCTATGCTGGTCGCGGCCGTGCATGAGCCGATTAAGCCAGGGAGCGATCAGCCACAGAAGAATTCCGGCGGCACACGAAGTTGCAACCAGGATCAGGAAAAAGTCCGCTTGGCCGCCTAGGATCGTCACCACGCGGCCCTCGCGAAAGGCATCGAGCATGCCCGCGAAATAGCCGGCCGCGAGATTAGCTCCAAAGTTGGCCAAGAACCACACTCCCATCAACATTGAGGCATACTTGAGCGGTGCGATGCGAGTGACGAGGGCGAGGCCCACGGGGGAGAGGCACAGCTCGCCGCAGGTATGTAAGAGATAGGCCCCAGCCAACCACAGCGGGCTTACCGGCATACCGCGGTCGCTCTGCGCCGCGGCGAACACCAAGACCAGGAAACCGCTTCCGAGGAGGATCAATCCCGATGCCATTTTTACCGGAGTTCGCGGCTCCAAACCGGCGGATCCGAGGCGTAGCCACAGCATGGAAAAAAGGGGCGCGAGCAACAAAATGAAGGCGGGGTTGACCGCTTGAAACCAAGCCGCCGGAAATTGCTCCTCGGCCAGCAACCAGCGTAACCATCCCGGCGTGGTGCGATCGGTGCTTCGCTCGGCAAACACCGTCATGGAGGAACCGGCTTGCTCGAACGCCAGCCAAAAGAACATCACGAAGAAGGCCATCACCAGCATCGCCGCGATCCGCTCTTTTTCCTCGCGGTTTAACGGCAGATGTGCTTGAACATCCGGCGTGCGTGGCGCGTTCGCTATACCGATGTCTCCTAGAAACCGTTTTTTGCCGCCGAGATAAATCGCAAGCCCGGCCAGCATCCCGACCCCGGCCGCCCCGAAACCGTAGCCCCACCCGAAGCGGCTGCTGTGCGCCAGATAGCCGCAGATGAGCGGGCCGATGAGCGCTCCGAGATTGATCCCCATGTAGTAAATGGTAAAGCCGCTGTCGCGGCGGGGATCATGCAGCCCATAGAGCTGGCCGACCATCGTGGAAATATTGGATTTAAAAAACCCCGTGCCCAACACCAAGAGGGTCAAGCCGGAATAAAACGCCACGGTATTTTCGAGCGCGAGAGAGAAATGCCCGAGCGCGATCAAGATGCCGCCAGCGACGAGAGCGCGGTGGGTACCGAGGTAGCGGTCGGCGAGGTAGCCGCCGATGACCGGAGTGAGATACACGAGTCCCGTGTACCAACCGTACAATTGTCCCGCGCGCTCGACCGTCCAACCCAAGCCGCCGCGCCCGGTCTCCGTGACCAGAAACAGGATCAACAGCGCCCGCATCCCGTAATACGAATATCGCTCCCACATCTCCACTACGAACAAAAGCCGGAGACCACGCGGCTGACGCGGCATGCTTCGGGCCTGGGAGGCTTGCAGTGTATGATTTCCGCGCACCGATTGTGTAACCTCCGTCTTGGTCTTCTAATATAATCACTGAATTAAATGGGCGCACGCGCCGCCTAAGCCCGAAATCATAACCCAATGTTGTTCTGGACCCTTCAGCGCATTTTCGGCACTTGCACGATCATCGTTTACATCGTGCCCTTGATCTTCCTTGACCTTGAGGCGGTCAAGCCGCTGCTGTTTGAGCCCCTGATGTGGATCTTGATTATCCTGCAAGGAAACCGGCACTCGATCCTCGGCATGACGCTCGGGTTACATCGGTACTTTTCACACAATGCGTTCAAGGCCAAACGCTGGTTCGAGTTCGTGATCACCTATTCGTGCGCGGCGGCCAACCAAGGAGGCATGTCCTGGTGGGCCGCGAATCACCGCCATCACCACTGCCACTGCGATACCCTAGAGGACCCGCACTCACCGGTGGCCCGCTCGGTCCTTTACGCTTGGTTGGGTTGGCCCTATGACCTGAGGAATGCGCGCCGCCGTATCAAGCTGCGCTATCCCGAGACCGCGTGGCTCGACAAGTGGTGTTTTGTTATCCCGTGGGTGGAATGGCTGGCGGTCTGGGGACTGAGCGGATCGCGGGCGTTGTCCACCCTGGTGATTTTGATCCCCGCCTTTTTGTCGCCTTTCGGCACGCTTTGGTTTAACGTCATGTCCCACCGCGGCGCGCCGGATCCCGAGGGGTGCACGGCGCGCAGCTATCGCGTGCCGTCGGCGGTACTGCTCGGGGAATCCGAACACCGGAATCATCATGACTTCCCCGGTAAGGCAAGACGGCCGGGGCCCGATTTGCCTTACCGGCTCGTGTTGCGGCCTATGCAGCGTTTAGGCGCCATATGGGGGTTGCGTGAGTAAATGGCCTTGCCTTAGGTTAATTCGCGAAAGATGCTCTATGCTTCGCAGTAAACCAATACGTCCTATCAGGGGGCGCGGACAGGCCACGGGAGAGAACAATGAGCAACGAAGTTGACCCGGTCGCGGGGAGATGGTACGAACACATCGAGCGTGGCCAGAAGTTCGAGGTCGTCGATGTGGACGATGAGCGTGGGGTCGTTGAGGTTCAGTATGCCAACGGCGAAATTGACGAAATGGATATTGACGAATGGTACGATTTAGATATCGAACCGATCGAGATTCCCGAGGAGTGGATCGGGCAGAGCGTTGTGCCGAGCGGCCTAGACTCCGGCGATGAGGATGAAGAGAAAGGATCCAAGCCGAGCGACGATTGGAGGCCACGTTCTAAACATCCTAAGCGGCCGTTGGAAGAAAATGAGGAAGAGGAGGATGAGGAAAAAGAGGAAGATGACTGGGCCGACGGCCTCGATGATAACGACCGCTCGCGAGACGAAGACTGAACGCTCCTCGCCTCACCGGCATCTGTAAGCGGTGTTAAGGCGCACCACTCATAGTCTCAAAATCACCCTGCCGCGGCACAAATAATGCTGCTAATAGCCCATGAGTCCCGCATGGGGCTCGCGGGTCCAAAATGCTATGTAAGCAGGCGAGGTGTTCACTATGAGTACGCCATTTAACCTGGTTTTAAGACATGCGGCGCGGGCGTTTATGTTGTGGGGATCGGGTTGGAAGCACCGGCGGATCAAGGGCCATACCCAGCAGTACACGGAATGGCGAGATCCTATATCGGGCCTCTGGCATCGGGAAGACGCGGCCTTAAGGATCGTCTATGTCGAAACACGGCAATCGCGTTAAGGGCACGCGCATCAAGGCCCATCACGCGGCCGTGCTACCACGGTAGCCTCATCGGCATCGCCCGGCATACCGGCCAGCACCTCTTGTTCTATATTTTCGGGCAAGAGCTTCAAGTCGCGCCTTAGCATAAGTACGATCAATTCGCCGTAGCGCTTCTCTAAGATCCCCGGGCGATAGCGACGCGAACCTATTATCTTTTTCGCAGCACCATGAGCCGGCCCTCGCGGTCCATATCGACCCGGCTTAAGAACGACATTCCGAGCAAGGTTTCGGTAGGGAAGTCGCCGTCGATGATTGTGGCAGGGACGTCCACAAGCTCAATGTCCCCGACCCGAACTTTCTTGAGCGTAACCCCGAAGGATTTTACGATTCCCGAAGCTGTCGAGCTAACGCCTTCGCTTCCGATCAGCCTATAGTCGATGCCAAGTCGCCGGGCAAGGTGTTTGTTCATCGCTACCCGCGTGGCGCCGGTGTCGACCATGAAACTCACCGCGAATCCATTGATAGCGCCGCCTACGTTATACATTCCCATGTGATTAGGCGAGATTTGCACCGTGGCGCCTGCCGGTGCGGCTGCGAATCGACTGCCGATACGGTTGCCGAGAGCGTAGGTTCCGCGTTTTCCCTCGACCTCGATCACGGCTTCTTTACTATTGGCGGATATGAGCGTAATACCCTCGGGAGCCTGGTGTCCAGCGGCGAGTAGACGCTGTTTGCCGTTGATATCTATGATGGCCTTATCTTTAAACAGACCGACAACCATGAACTTCGGGGCCGCGAAACTCAACCCTGGGAACAGAAACAGAAGGAAAATCAAACACCAGATCCTATTGCCATGCATAACGCATCCCTGAGTCGTTCGGAAATCGGCCTTGGTATCGGCGCGTTTGCGGTACCGGTTTACTTATGCTTATCGTGGGAAGTTGAAAGGATACAGAAAAATACTAGTTAACATAATACACATTATGCGCATTATACGAGATCCGTATCCTCAAATAGATGCGTCCCTGTGGCGGGACGAGTTCCCCCTCACAAAAAATACCATTTATTTAAACCACGCGGGTATTGCGCCGTGGCCCCGGCGTGCCGCCGAAGCGGTAAAAACATTCGCGGAACACAATGTCCACCATGGCGCTTCGAACTATAGCCATTGGTTGGAGACGGAACGGCGAATTAGAGAGCAGCTACGGCAGCTCATTAACGCCCCGTCCAGCGATGATATAGCGTTGCTGAAAAACACCTCCGAAGGTCTGTCTTTTGTCGCCAGCGGGATCGCGTGGAGCGCCGGTGACAACATCGTGATTTCAGCCGAGGAGTTTCCGAGCAATCGTATTCCTTGGGAAGCGCTGCAAGCGCGCGGTGTGGCCGTGCGTCCGATCGAGTTGCTGAATGACCATCCCTGTCCGGAACAGCCGTTGCTCGATGCATGCGACAGGCGTACCCGGCTGCTTGCGATCAGCTCCGTGCAATACGCGAGCGGTTTTCGGGTTGATCTCGATTTGATTGGGGCCCACTGCCGAAAACATGGGATATTACTTTGCGTTGACGCGATTCAAACGCTCGGAGCGTTGAATTTCGACGTGAGCGCCTGTCACGCCGATTTTGTCGCCGCCGACGCCCACAAATGGATGCTCGGCCCGGAGGGCATCGCCCTTTTTTATGTCAATTCGGCCATCCGCGACGAAATCGCGCTGAGCGAGTTCGGCTGGCACATGACACAGGATCCGAACGACTTCGACCGCAAGGACTGGCTTCCTGCGGATTCGGCGCGGCGGTTTGAATGCGGGAGCCCGAACCTGCTTGGAGTACATGCCTTGTCGGCCAGCTTGTCGCTGCTGCACGAGATCGGCATGGCCGCTATCTCTAGAATAGTGTTGAATAATACGAGTTATCTTACTGATCTTATTATACTACATCATGATTTAGAGCTGTGCTCCCCGGCACATCTGGCGCACCAGTCTGGTATCGTGAGCTTCCGTCACCGCCGTGTTCCGAGCGAAAGCCTCTATCGAAAACTTCGCGCGGAGGGTGTCGTTTGCGCGATTCGCGGCGGCGCAATTCGATTTTCACCTCACTTTTATACTCCGCGCGATCAACTTGACCGCGCCCTTGAGCTGGTCACGGATCGCTAACGAGCGGCCCGTGCTTTTCAGCGAGCTAGACTAAACTCTGTGCGGTGGAACTAACAGAGCGTCACAACGACCTAGTAATGAGGGCACCATTGCTACTACCATTGAGATAAACGCGTAGACGAACCGGGTACTCAATTTTAGGCACGCGCTTTTCAGATTATTCGGAGAACATATGACCACGGATCCGCGGGGACAGTTTCTCGAATCGCTGACGGCTTTCACACAAGAGCACCGGGCGAAACATTGGGAAGGCGATTTCAGAGAGTTTCTACAGGACATTCTACCGCAACAGCCTGAGCGCTTTACGCGCAACAGTCACCAGTACCTTTGGAGTATGCTGCGCCGTACCGGGATCAAGGAACGCGAGAACGGCAACGACGCGCGGCCCCACGGTCTATTCACGGATGAGCTTTTCGGCATTACGGATGCGCTCGAACGCATAGCCGATTACTTCAAAGCCGCGAGTGCAGGCTCGGAGGTCGGGCGCCGTTTGTTACTGCTCTTAGGACCGCCTTCGGGTGGAAAGTCCACGATGGTGATCCTGTTGAAACGCGGCCTGGAAGAATATAGTCATACCGACGCCGGAGCGCTCTATGCCATCAAGGGATGTCCGGTCAATCAGAGCCCTCTTCATCTTATCCCGCACACGCTTCGAGGCAACTTCCGGGAGACCTATGGGGTAGAGATCGCGGGGGAGCTTTGTCCGTTCTGCCGCGTTCGTCTCGCGGACGAGTTTGCCGGCGATTTCATGCGTTTCCCGGTCCAGCGTATTTTCATCTCGGAAGCGGGCCGATCCGGGATCGGGACCTATGCGCCCCATGATCCCACCACCGCGGATATCGCCGATTTGGTGGGCTCCGTCGACCTATCGAAGGTCAGTAGGTTCGGCGACGAAGGTGATCCGCGCGCCTGGTCCTGGTCGGGAGCCGTCTATGCCGCCAGCCGCGGGATCTTGGAGATGATTGAGATTCTTAAAGTAAAGCGGGAATTTCTCTATCTACTACTGACTCTGACGCAAGAGAAGAACGTCAAGGTGTCCCGTTTCCCGTTGATTTACCTCGATGAGACCATTCTGGCGCACACCAACCTCGCGGAATTTCAAAAATTCCTGCAGGAACGGGAGAATGAAGCCTTGTTGGATCGCATGGTCATCATCAAGGTGCCGTATACCGTGTCGTACCAAGATGAAAGCCGAATCTATACGAAGCTAATCTCTTCGGCGCCCAACTTCCGGGAGGTGCATCTCGACCCCCATGCCCTTGATAGTGCCGCTATTTTTGCGGTCCTGACGCGTTTGCATAAATCCGAGCGCGAGGGTTTGGATCTCAGCAAGAAAGCACGCCTCTACACCGGAGAACAGGTGGAAGGGGTGAGCCTGGCCGAAGTGGACCGCATCCGCGCTGAGACGCCGGAAGAAGGCATGTCGGGCGTCAGTCCACGATTCGTGATCAACGCCCTCTCGAAAGCGATCACGAAAAGCGAGGCGCGCAGCCTGACCAGCATGGAAGTCCTGCTCGCATTGAAAGACGCGATCGAATCCGATGCCCGCATGGACGCCAAGCAGAAACGCCAGTGGCTGGATTTTTTGGTGGTTGCGCGCAAGGATTTTTACAACCGCTGGGTCAAGGAAGACGTGCATAAGGCCTTGTTTGCCTCCTTCGAGCAAGAAGCGCAATCCTTGCTGGATAAGTATCTCGATGAGGTGGAGGCGACGCTCGATCACCGTGAAATCACCGATCCGATCACGGGTGAACGCAGATCGCCCGATGAACGGTTCCAGCGCGCCGTGGAAGAGAAGATTAATATCTCGGACTCCGGCAAGCTGTCCTTTCGTCAGGAGGTGGTGCGTAAGGCGATGGTCGCATATAAGCAAGGCGAAAAGTTCACGCTCGACAGTCACGCGCGGCTTCACGAAGCGATCGAGCAGTATCTATTCGAGGAACGCCGCGACGTGCTCCGGCTTGTCGCCTCGACCACCCGTCCGGACGAAGTTGCGAAGCAAAAGATATCGGCCGTGCATCAACGCTTAGTCGACGAATACGGCTATGATGAGCACAGCGCTAAAGAAGCGTTGAATTACGTAACCACCTTGTTGTCTCAGGAATGAATGCGGAATTAGCGGCAAGGATTACACTACCAATGAACAAGGATCAGCACCGCGAGCGAATCCCGCAATCCAAGGACACGGAGTGGTACGATTTGTTTTCACGCGGGGCCCGCGACTGGCTGCGGCACAACGAAAAGATCCGCGACAGCGTTAAGCAACGCCTGCCCGAGCTGATTGCCGGTTCCGACGTGATCTCCCGTCCCGATAACCGTACGCTGCGGGTGCCCGTAAAGCTTTTAGAGCATTACCGCTTCCGCCTGAAGGACTCGGATCAAAGAGACGGCGTTGGGCAAGGGCAACCGGGTAAGGTGAAGGCCGGAGACATCTTGCGGCCGGCGCGTGGACTCTTCGACAGCGCCGGCAGGCAAGCCGGGAACGAACCGGGCGGCGTCCAGTTGCTGCTCGAATTCAAGGTTGACGATATCGTTGATTGGCTCTGGGAGGAGCTTGAACTTCCGAACCTTGAGCCGCGGCCCGGGGAAACGCTGATCGATGAGCAACTCGTACGCGAAGGCTGGGATCGGCGCGGCGCCCGCTCGCGTCTGGATAGACGGCGCACCTTGAAAGAGGCGATCAAACGCCGCTCGGTCCAAGATGATGCGCCCGATTTCACCAATGAGGATCTGCGTTTTCGGCAACTCGCGAAACGCCAGAGGCCGGCAATGAACGCCGTTGTCTTCTTTCTATTGGACGCCTCCTCAAGTATGGAGGAGGCCGACCGCAAGCTCGCCAAGGCTTTCTTCTTCTGGGTTCTGCAGGGTCTGAGGCGCCAATATTTGAATATAAGTACAGTATTTATCGCCCACACAGCGACCGCATGGGAGTTCTCCGAGGAGGAGTTCTTCAAAGTCACCGCCCAGGGCGGTACCCAGGCCTCGAGCGGTTTCGCTTTGGCGCTGGAAATACTGGAGACGCGATTCCACCCGAGCCGTTACAACACGTATCTGTTCTACGCCTCCGACGGCGATAATTTTATCGAGGATCGCGAGCCATCGGAGGCTGCCTTGGAGAAAGTAGCCGCGGCCGGAAATTTCGTCGGCTACGTCGAGATCGCGCAAACCTTGTCGGACGCCCTCGACACTCAGATGAGCGCCCTATTTCAGAGTTTGCTAAACCGGGGGCTACGCGTCGGGAGCTATGTGGTCGGGGGGCAGGAAGATATCTGGCCCGGCATAAAAAATTTCTTCAACCACCAAGCACAGCACGGCACTCCCTAGTAACATGAAGCGCAATCCCTACTGCGGTCCATTGGAGCAACTCGCGTACGATCAGGGGCTTGATTTTTATCCCGTTGAGTTTGAGTTGGTACCCCCGAGCTTCATGATGGAGGTCGCTGTCTATGGATTTCCCGTGCGCATGCCGCACTGGTCCTTCGGGGTGCGGTACATCTATCAGTTGGTTCAGCATCGCATGGGGCATTCAAAGATTTTCGAGGTGGTCTTCCCGGGAAATCCGGGACGCGCCTATCTTGCGAACACCAATACGATTCAGGAAAACGCCTTGGTGATCGCGCACGTGCTGGGACACGCGGATTTTTCAAAAAACAATCTTCTGTTTCAGCGTGCGCAGGAGCAAGCCGGGTACCATGTGGTCGAGCAAGCCGCGGCGCACGCGCTGCATATCGAAAACGCTGCTTCGGCCCATGGCCAAAAGCGGGTGGAAATGGTGCTTGATGCGGCGCTCGCACTGGAACAGCATATCGACGACAATCAAACCTTGTCGCGGCCGCCGTATCCGGCGCATGCCGCCGCCGAGGATCCGCCTCCCGCCGAGGGATTTCGAAAGCGATTCACCTCGCTACCGGGCGAGGCCCTACGGAAAGTCAGCGGCCACGAACATGTGCATGCTCCCGTTCCCCCTCATCCCGAGTATGACCTACTGTGGTTTATCGCGCACTATGCCCCGGAAATGGAGGACTGGGAACGCGATATTTTTCTCGCCGTGCGCGAGGAATCGTTCTATTTCTACCCGGTATTTTCCTGTCAGATCATGAACGAAGGATGGGCGTCCTATTGGCATGCGCGTTTGCTCAGAGAAGCGCGTTTTCTGCCGAACGACCTTTACCTAGACGCGCTCCGGGCCCATTCCGACGTCGTTCGTCCGTTCGCCGGAGAACACGAGATCGCACTGCAGATCAATCCCTATCATCTCGGGTTCGTTCTGTGGGATCGCCTCGTCGAGGACCGCGGGTTGGATAAAGCCCGCAGGATCATGCGGGAAGAAGATGACTTTAGCTTCGTGCATAATTATCTTGACGAGGAGCTGGCGGCGGAGCTAGGACTGTTCAGCTATAGCGCCAAACGCTGCGGCGAGATCAAAGTCAATGATGCGGATATCAACGCAATCCGCGAACAGATCTTGTCCCCGCGGTATCATTTCGGCGCGCCGCGGATCGGAGTGACGCAGCTACGGACCGACGGCACCTTGAATCTCAAGCACGACGCCATCGCGGACGGACGCGGACTCGATAGCGAGTACGCCCGCAAGGTGCTCGAATACGTCCACTGCGTTTGGCGCCGGCCTGTCGAGATGCACACGCTCGATGAGCGCAACAGGGAAACCGTCATTAAGGTTGGAATCAAAAGTCACTAAACAGACGCCCCGCAGCCCTGCCGCGGGGACCATCGGCCCCTCCTCCAGGGCGAGCCGGGCTAACGTGCAAAATGCGAGCGGTAAATTTCCGCACCACGCTCTTGGTGGGCACACAAAAGGGTTTGTTTTGTATGCGCTCCGATCATCGCCGGGAACAGTGGGAAATGGATGGGCCCCACATCGTCGGCTACGAGATCATGCATGCCTGGCTGCATCCGAGAGCCCCGCGTCTCGGGTACGCGGCGGCGAACCACCCTGTCTGGGGCGCCCATGTCTATCGCAGCACGGACGGCGGTCGCAGTTGGTACCCGTTGCCGGCGGTTCCCTGCCATAGCCCGGGTGAATACCGTTCAAGCCTCGATGCGGTTTGGTTTGTCGCGGCCGCTGATCGAGAAGATCACGGGCGCCTGTATGCCGGGATCGATCCGCCCGGTTTATTTTCAAGCGCCGATGGCGGTGAAAGCTGGGCACCGCTAATGGGGCTCAACCGGCACCCGACGCGTCACACCTGGGAACCGGCCCGCGGCGGCTTTGCGGTTCACTCCATTTATAGCGATCCGAGTGACTCGAATTGCGTCTATGCCGCGGTCTCCGCCGGCGGCGCGTTTCGATCGAATGACAAGGGGAACACATGGATCCCGATCAACCACGGCGTACGCGCGGAGAACATCCCACGCCCGCATCCGGAGACCGGCCATAACATTCACCGTTTGGTCGTGCACCCTACCCTACCCGGCCGCCTCTACCGCCAATGCTATAACGGCACCTATCGGAGCGATGATCGCGGTACCACCTGGATTGAAATCACCGCGGGTCTACCGAGCGATTTTGGCTATACCATTGCGGCCGCCCCGGAACATCCCGACATGGTCTATGTGATCCCCGAGGACAATCACCATGTCCGCACCACGGCCGGCGCCAATCTGCGCGTCTATCGCAGCCGCGATGCCGGTACCAGTTGGCAAGCTCTGACACACGGCTTACCCCAGGAGCATGTTTATGTCACCGTGCTGCGAGAAGCCTTGGCCACCGATGGTCTTGATCCCGGTGGGGTATATTTCGGGACCTCCGGCGGACATTTGTTCGCGAGCCGGGATGCGGGCGATCACTGGGATCTGATCGCGAGCTATTTGCCACGCATTCTCTCCGTCCAAGTAAGCACCCATGCATAGATCGACGGGCGTTCGCATCTCGCTGGTCGATGCCCTCGCCATTCAAGGCGGCATCGTTTGTTTTGTGGGGGCCGGCGGAAAAAAAAGCACGCTTTACCGGCTTGCGGCGGCGTGTACGGGCCGTGTCGCCGTGACCGCCACGGTGCACATCCCGCCGTTTCCGGAAGCTTTGAACGCCCATAGGATCGTCGCCGAATACAGCACGCTCCTCGAGGCGGTGAGGCATACGCGCATGCATCGTACCGTCGCGCTCGCGCAACCCTCCATCAAACCCGGGCGTCTACGCGGGCTGGCGCCGAGTGAGGTGGCGCACATTCATGAAGCCGGCGCCTTCGACGTAACCCTGGTTAAAGCCGACGGTGCGCGTTCCAGGTTGATCAAAGCCCCGGCGTCCGATGAGCCGCAACTTCCCGAGCACCCCTCCACGGTGGTGCCGATAGTTTCCGCCCGCGCCATCGGCGAACGGCTTAGCGACTCGATCGCGCATCGCGCCGATCGCATCAGTGCGGTGACCGGAGTCGAACCCGGCGAGACCATCACCCCGGAGCATGTGGCGCGCCTCCTCACCGATGAGCAAGGCGCGCTTAAAGGGATCGGCAAGGCCGCGGTCGTCCCCCTCATCAATATGGTTGACGAGCCCGAGCAAGAAGCGCTCGCCCGTCAGGTCGCCAAATGGGCCCTGGCGCTGACACGGCGCTTTGATCGGGTCGTGCTTGCATCCATGCTTCGAGATAATCCGATCGTCGCTGTGATCACACGCTAATCCGATTCCAGGGCCTGCGGGGGAGGTTTCCGGGCGAGGCTCTTATCGGCATCGGTCCGGAAGTAAATGGATCCCCTCGGCCAGTAACGCACGCAGCCCACGCGATTCGCCTGCGCGGCTCGAGCGCCGGCGCCAAGCGATGTACCGGCCTCGCGCGCTAAAGCAACCTACCAGCCGTCATTACGGCGGCGCCGTTTCGTCAAGTGCGGCGCCAGCAATCCCAGCACAATACCCGCCGCAAGCACCACCGCGCCGATCTGAAACCATTCGATCTGATTTTGTTGGTCCTTACCGGCCAACTCGTTTTGGAGCCGCATAACCTCGCTGCTGCGTAGCTTGGCCTCATGATCGAGGGTTTGATTCTGGTGTTTCAACTGGGTCAATTCCGATTGATAAGCCGCGAGCTTCGATCCTGATCCCTTGAATCGTTCCTTGAGTTGTTCCAGCTCGCGTTCCACACTCGCCAAGCGCTCGCGCCGGCTGATCTCAGTGCTGACGTAACGTTTTTCCAGCCAGCCCGATTTTCCCTCCCCATCCACGACCTTTACGTAGCCCGTCGTCTCGTTCCGATCGACTAGGGTCACGCGCGACCCGGCGGGTACGGTTCCAATAAGCTTAAACTGATTACTGGGCCCACGGCGCAGATAAACGCCCACATCGTCGCTGATATAGACAGTCTGCGCTCCCGCCGCGATGGCGCTTAACAGCACACAGGCGAAACCTAAGAGTGCTTTGTACACAACGATTCCCCCTCAATTCTGGCGAGATTCGATAGACGTTCGAAGCCGTGATGATAATTATAGGCAGCAACACGGTACTGTGAAAAATGCCGGGGTGCAACGGTGCGCGATGTGATCGGTACCGCCCTACCCTTTCGGTAAACTCGACCCGCGGCTATGCGTTCAAGAGATATTGGTCAAGCGGCAGTCAGCAAACCGCGCCATCTATCAAACCGACTCGCGTTCGGCCTCTGAGGAGACACGAATATCGCTTTCGAACAGCTAGAAAAATCGCCATCTTAGCTTGCGATAGCCGATAGCCCGCCCTTCAGCAGGTCTACTGGATAACGCCGCAGGCGATGCGCGCACCTCCGCCGCCGCCCTTCTCGGGTTGATCGGAATAGTTGTCCGATCCCGCGTGGATAATCACTGCCCGCCCCTTGAGATCGCTCATCTTCAGCCGCGGCACGGTGACCGCGCCGATCGCCCGCCCCGCCTCGTCCACGTTGAGGATCGGTAAGTCGCCTAAATGGCCCGCGCCTAGCGGACCCTCATGACGCCCGCTCTTGGCCGGATCGTAATGGTTTCCGGCCGACCACCCGGGCTGGACGGCGCCGTCTTTCTCGCCCGGATCACAGCTCGGATTTTCATGGAGATGAAAGCCATGATCCCCGGGGGGCAACCCGCCAATCTCGTGTTGTATCAGGAGCCCCCCCGATCGCTCCGAAAACGTCAGGTACCCGAGGACGGTCCCCACACCGCGGTCATCGATGTTGTGTAGGTTGACAATCAGCACCTCCGCCCGCAGAAGTTGGCTCGCCAAGAGAGTAAGAACGCCAAGATAGATGCGCATTTTCATCGTCTCGCTCCTTAATTTGTGATCGGATTCCGAATCGGTCCTATTCATAAGCAGGTAATAGACAGGCTCGCTGCGTCGACCGGCTCGTGTACACGTTTTAGCACTAGGCGGCGCGCCGATCAGAGCATAGCGCCGCTCATGCTTCGATCTCTCCCTCGCCGTGAAGCCACCCCCATCTCTTTACGCTTCCCACAATATAGGCGCAACCGGTGGCGAAGGACACGAGGGAATAGAAGAGGACGCGAAACGGGAGTGAGTCAGGATCTCGAAGAAGTTGCAGCGCCTGTTCGATGAAGCTTAACCCGCGGAATGCATACATACCGCCGATCGTAAATAGAGCAACCGTAAGCAAGGGCAAGCGGCGGATTATGCTAGCTCCCGCGAGCGCATAGCTCCCGAAGAGAGCATGCACGGCAGCCAACGAAAGGGTCTGGATCACCGGGGAAAAGGAACCGCTCTCGGCGAGCCGGGCGAGTCGTTGGCCGCCGAAAAAGCTATACGCCGAGGGACCGATCAAGACA